>JBCCJE010001052.1:0-2118 GCA_039027925.1 Bacteroidota bacterium | reverse complement strand
GTAAATTAATTGTTACATCAACTGAAGGTAGGCAGGTGTCGTCTCTAGGAATTTGGGGTAAAAGAATTATAATCATCTCGTAGCTACCGATATGTCGCACCTCTGGTGCTCTCTAACCTACCCCGAAATCTTGTTGGTCTTAAAAGTCCCAGAGACAAGATATAGGTATGAAGATAAAATGTCATCAGTCTTTAAAAGTTCCAGAGACAAGCTATGAGTATGAGGATGAAATATCATCAGTCTTTAAAAGTCCCAGCGGGACGAAATATGGGTAGGAAGGTACTATTAGTTTTAAAAGTCCTAGCGGGACGATACCTGCCTACTGTCAGCAGCTATAACAATCAATTTACGTAAGTAAAAAGTCAAGTCAAGCATTGATGAGTACTAACTCATACTTTGCGGAGATAAGAGATTTAGTAAAATTACATCCTGCTAACCTTAACCATAGTGTGCTACCTCAAAATTCTAATAAAAGTTGGCGATCAAATCAGGAACCTGAGTTAAAACAAATTTTCCATCCAAACCTTATTATATTTGTGTCTTTTTGGAAAAAAGAAGCGAGATCAGAGAAGAGGGAAGATGGATCAGGGAAGAGTAGAATCATTGGTTTCATAATACCGAGAATCTAATCGGGCATGGAGGTTCTTAGACCTACTCTTAGGTGAGTTTTTCTCTCTACTTCCATCTCTCGTTGTTCTACTCCCAAAGAAATACCGTATAAAAACTGAAAAGTAAATCGTAATGAATAGAAAATTGATTTTGATGTTGCTCCTGTTAGCGAATTTTTTGTGGGTGAAAAATACAAATGCACAATCACCCCGAAGGCTAACTGCGGGAGAGATTTTAGAGAAAATTCAAAAACTTCAGGTGCTAGGGACAGTACTCTACGTGGCGGCGCATCCCGACGACGAAAATACACGGATGATAGCCTACTTATCCAATGAGCTAAAAATGAACACGGCGTATCTTTCTTTGACCAGAGGAGATGGTGGGCAAAATTTGATTGGGTCCGAGATCAGAGAGTTGCTCGGTGTCATTCGAACGGAGGAACTGCTTGGTGCTCGTAGGATAGATGGTGGACAACAACTGTTTACCCGCGCTAATGATTTTGGGTATTCTAAAAATCCCGAAGAGACGCTAGAGATTTGGGAGCAAGATCAAGTACTTGCCGACGTAGTGTGGGCAATTCGAAAATTCCAACCAGACGTCATCATCAATCGCTTTTCGCACGACTCGGGAAGACGGACGCACGGACACCATACTTCCTCGGCCATTTTATCGTACAAGGCATTTGATCTAGTAGGAGATAACAATCAATTCACGGAGCAATTAGATTACGTGCAACCGTGGCAGCCCCAACGCCTATTTTTCAATACCTCGTGGTGGTTTTACGGTAGTAGAGACAAGTTCAATAAGGCAGACAAATCAAAAATGCTGAGTGTGGACGCTGGGGTGTATTATCCCATCAAGGGCAAATCTAACAATGAAATTGCGGCGGAGAGTCGAAGTATGCACAAGTGTCAAGGGATGGGATCAACGCCTAGCCGTGGATCACAGATGGAATATCTCCAGCTACTCAAAGGAGATATGCCCAAAAACAAAGAGGATATTTTTGATGGGATCAACACCACTTGGAGTAGAGTGAAAGGAGGTAAAGCAATAGGAAAATTATTCAAAGAAATTGAACAAAACTTTAACTACGGAGATCCGTCGGCAAGTGTTCCTAAACTCTTAAAAGCCCACCAACTTATTTCTAAAATTGAAAATGAGTATTGGAAAAAAAGAAAACTCGCTGATCTGGAAGCAGTCATTGTCGGTTGTATGGGACTATTTGCCGAAGCCAAAGCTGATGACTACTCCGCTACGCCCGGGCAATTGGTAGAATTAGATGTAGAAATTATCAACCGATCCAATGCGCAGGCTACCTTAAAAAGTGTGGAAATATTGCCGATGGGATTCGACTCCACGCTGAGCTTAGCATTGACGGAAAATCAATCTTTTAGATTTTCTAAAAAAATAAATCTGCCCAATGACATGCCCTTGACTGCGCCTTACTGGCTAACAAAGAAAGCGAGCCTAGGAATGTATTCCGTTGATAATCAACAACTTAGAGGATTG
>JBCCJE010001051.1:0-2122 GCA_039027925.1 Bacteroidota bacterium | reverse complement strand
AATTCGGCAGCCGCTTCGGCATTTTCAAACGGCTACTAAAGATTTTATCATCGCCCAAAATGGTAAGGGGGATGTTTTTTCATTTAATAAAAATGGATTTCAAGAGATGGCTGCTAGGAATATTACCAACTACTCTCCGGCACCGCTCTGTTTTCAGTTAGAGGAAAATCAACTGGTACTAGCCGATAAAAATGGTGACCCCATTGAACTTGAAATGGATGGAGGAGAAAATAGCCTCCTGCAAAACGGTGGAATCAAACAAAACATTTACAAATATGCTGCTGCGGATATTGGCGGTGACAATGCTTGTGACTACACTGTTTTGGATAAGTGCAATTTGAAAATTTTTTATCGGCATCAAGGCACTTTTAAAAAGTACGGTGAGTATGATTTCTCTACATCGCCAAGCAGCATTTTTGGTGTTCGTTCTGCCAGTATGGGAAAATCCCAAATCGGTGCAACTGATCGTATCCTCGGACAAATTTATCTTTTTGATAAAAAAGGAAACCTGCATCCTGACTTTCCACTAGCGGGCACTACAACATTTCAACTGATTAATTGGTATCAAGATGATGTAAATATGGTGTTAGTAGCCGACGGAGATGTGGTGGTTTTGTATGAGTTGGGCGAGTGAAGGAGGAGGGAAGAGAGATGAGTGATGCTTTGCCGTAAAACCTCTTGGCGAGATTAGGTTGTGCCTATTTTGGTTACCCTAAGTTCCGTAGTTAGCCTCTCGTATCTGATACGCAAAACGGATTTACTAATCTATTCATTTATAATTCCCTCTATAATTTTTTCAAAAAAAATCCCTTTCCTGTAATTTTTTCTTCCCTCATGCCTACTAATGATGTGTAACAATGATTTGGTAAATAAATAATAAAAATGACCAAGGAGTTAGAAGACAAATATGTGGCTTTGATTCAAGCGAATGAACGTATCATTCACAAGGTAATCAATTTACATATCGCTACCGAAGCGGACAAAAAAGATTTATTTCAAGAGGTATTACTACAAGCGTGGAAATCATTTCCTCAATTTGAAGAGCGATCTAGCTTTGCGACTTGGCTCTACCGAGTAGCACTTAACACCGTATTTACATTTAAGAAAAAGGAAAAACGAGCAGTAGTGACGAGTAGCGATCAGATTCCTGATAGAGGTACGATTACCGAAAGAGAAGAACCGCACGAATTGTTATACCAGTTGATTCGAAAATTAGATGGGATAGATCGAACAATTATAACATTACATTTGGATAGTTATAAAAATCAGGAGATCGCAGAAATTTTGGGCATGAAAGTCAATCACATAAACGTAAAAATTCACCGATTGAAAAAACAAATTATCGAATCCTTTAAATCGTTATCGCATGGATCTTAATGAAGCTTGGAAAAAATTGAACGAAGAAAAATTTTCATCATCCATAAAAAAAGAAGACATCATGGAAGCCATTATGAAAGAATCATCATTGACAATTTTTAAATTAAAAAAAGGATTGAAGTACAAACTGTACTGGGTTTATTTTTTCATTGCCTTGTTTACGGTTGGTATTTTTCTCAGCTTGGATAAGCTACCATTACTAATTTTATCAAGCATCTTTTTGATTTTGTACATCATGGGAGCATTAACCTTATATGGGCAACTGGAAAATATGGACGATCAAATTGATGCCTCAAAAGACACCTTATCAGAAATGAGAAAGCACCGTGACCTGATGAAGCAAGCTCTCAAAAATGAGACAAGGTGGGGATGGGTGACTTTTCCGATAGTAATTGCTGCTGTCTTTTTTCTACCTCCTCTGGTAGAAGGACTGCCTTTAACTGAAATTATTACAGACTCAAAATTTTTGGTAAAGCTCGCAATAGGATATGGGTTGATAATGCCAATCGCCATGTGGGTTGCCAACAAAATGAACGATCATGCTTACGGAGGACACCTGAATGAATTGGAAGAAAATATAAAAAGACTGGAAGCGATGTGATGAGCGATGAGTGATGAGTGATGAGTTGTCTTACCCCAAAATAGGTTGACCTTTTTTAGTTAATTAATACGCTAGAATTAAAGAGTTCTAGCTGATTAGGATTGCCCAAATTTTGGGATTTTTTGAAAGTAAAAACTTTCATTT
>JBCCJE010001050.1:0-2127 GCA_039027925.1 Bacteroidota bacterium | reverse complement strand
GAGCAGGCGAGCGTACGGGGTCATTTTTATGTTTGCATTTGAGCTTGGAATTGTTATTTTTAGATTTAGAAATCAGCATAATCTAAGTATTATCTTATAGGAAAAAAAAAATCATGACCTACCGAGAGATTTACCAAGAAAGTTTAGACAACCCCGTCGGGTTTTGGAAAAAGCAAGCCGAAGCTATTGACTGGTTCTCGTTTCCCGAAAAAATATTAACCCAAGATGAGCACGAGCTGTACCGCTGGTACGTAGGGGGAAAACTGAACACCTGCTACCTTGCCCTCGATCATCACGTAAAAAATGGAAGAGGCGAACAAATTGCCCTTTACTACGACTCCCCCGTCACAAATACCAAAGAGTCCTACACCTATCGAGAATTGCTCGTTGAGACGGCAAGGTTTGCGGGCGTACTCAAAAAAATGGGCGTACAGAAAGGCGACCGAGTGATCATCTATATGCCCATGATTCCGCAGGTGGTATTTGCCATGTTGGCCTGTGCCCGACTAGGTGCTGTTCACTCCGTGGTCTTCGGCGGGTTTGCGGCGCATGAGTTGGCGATCAGGATTGATGATGCCCAACCCAAATTGATTTTAGCAGCAAGTGGCGGTAAAGAGATAGATCGAATCATTCCTTACAAACCCATCATTGACGCTGCGTTGGAAGAAGCTACCTTTGAGCCCGATGCTTGTATCGTTTACCAAAGAGATTTTGTAAAAGCAATGTTAAAAGACGGGCGAGACTACGATTGGATGACCCTGCGAGCAGAAGCCAAAGCTGCTCCTTGGATTGTGGTAGATGCCCACGATCCCCTTTACATTTTATATACTTCGGGCACAACGGGTCAGCCGAAAGGTATCGTAAGAGACAACGGTGGTCACGCCGTGGCGATGTACGCTAGTATGAAAAATGTGTACGGCGCAGTTCCGGGCGAAACCTACTGGGCTGCTTCGGATGTAGGTTGGGTAGTCGGTCATTCTTACATCGTGTACGCTCCTCTGATCTACGGATGCCCTACGGTTTTGTTTGAGGGAAAACCCATCAAGACTCCAGACGCAGGGACATTCTGGCGTGTAATCAATGAGTATCAGGTAAAGGTATTTTTTACAGCACCTACTGCTTTTCGAGCCATCAAAAAAGAAGATCCTCAGGGAATCTTGAAAGAAAAATACAATACCGGCTGTCTGAAGTATCTATTTCTAGCTGGTGAACGGACGGACGTGGCTACCCTCAAATGGTGTGAACAAATGCTGCAAGTACCCGTGATAGATCATTGGTGGCAAACCGAATCGGGGCATCCAATGATTTGTCAAATGGCTGGCGTAGAAATGGCTGCCATCAAACCTGGCTCGGCGGGAAGAGCAGTTACTGGATTTGATATACAAATTATGGATGCAGATGGAAACGTTCTCCCTCCAAATGAGGAAGGCGCAGTAGTCATCAAATATCCACTTCCGCCGGGCTGCCTACCCAATTTGTGGCAGGATACCGAACGGTTTAAGTCCTCCTACCTTTCCCAATTCTCGGGGTACTATTTTTCTGCGGATGGAGGCTACAAAGACGAAGATGGCTACATCTACATTACTGGAAGGATAGATGACATTATCAACGTGGCGGGGCATCGGCTTTCTACTGCCGAGATGGAAGAAGTCGTAGCTGGTCACGATGCCGTTGCGGAGTGCTGCGTGGTAGGCGTATCGGACGAATTGAAAGGGCAGATTCCCGTTGGCTTTTTTGTGTTAAAATCTGGAGTTTCTACATCCGAACAAACGTTGGAAAAAGAATTAATTCAAAGGGTGAGAAAAACCATCGGGCCAGTTGCTGCCTTCAAAAGAGCAGTCAGCGTTGAGCGACTTCCAAAAACGAGGTCGGGAAAAATTTTAAGAAAAATCATCAGATACATTGCTGACCAAAAATCATTTAATCCGCCGTCCACCATCGAAGATATTTCTGTTTTGGACGAACTGAAAGTATTAATGGAGGAGAAAAAAATTGGTAAGTATCAATAAGGACATCATCAAATTACAAAATTGGCTAAAACTAATTTTCCATGAAGCGTTACTTTTTCATTTTGCTAGCCGTGGGAGCAATAGCTCTAAATTCTTGTAGTAAAAAAAACAAAGTGGT
>JBCCJE010001049.1:0-2129 GCA_039027925.1 Bacteroidota bacterium | reverse complement strand
TCGAATTGTAAAAACTACTTCCCGAAAAGTGACCTCCGGCAATAATAATTTTTCTATCAGTTGCGATGAATTTAAGAATGGTCGGTACGAAATCATTTTTACAACTCCAAAAGCAAAAACCAACATAACCATAAAAAAAGTTGCTGCTCACGAGGTACCTCCCATAGAGTATGCGGTAATCAGTCGCTGATCCTTTTGGCACGTAACTAAATAAAAAAACTGCACTCGATTCACTTCGAGTGCAGTTTTTTTTTGGACAAATTTTACTTACCCCCGATTCCTTCTTCTACCACTTCGATTCTGTCTTTGTTCCTCCATAATTTTTATAAACTTCTCGTATTGCTCGGCAGTCAACACTCCCTTGTATTCTTGATTTTGTTCTGCTCTCATTTTTTGCATCTCGGCTTGCATAGCTTGCTGATCGCCCGCCGAACTTTGGAAGATCGCTCTACGCCTACTTTGGTATTTTTCAGAAATCTCTTGGACTTTTACTTTTTGGGCTTCCGACAAGTTGAGTTCAGCGTACAGGGCCTCCATTCGTTTTTGGCGTTGCTCGGAGTTTCCCCTGCGCCCTTGTCTTCTCGGACCATTAGCAGTAGCAGTTTCCGATACCGTAGGATTAGAATTGACGGTGGACTCGGTAGTTTTTTTACCGCAGCCAAACAATACCCCCGTCATCAGAATTAAAAGCAGAAATTTTAAAATCTTCATGTGCTCATTTTTTTAAATTTTAAAAAATAACTGTTCGAGCAATTTGGATGACAATGGCTGTTGAAAACTTGCGGCTTTGAATTTCTAAAATCAAAATCATACAACCGTAGCTTTTAGCTCCACTATCGTTTTTAATTTTTCGATGACGCGATCTACTTCCTCAATTGTATTATATTTTGAAAATGAAAAACGGATAGATTTTCGACTAGGCTCGGCCCGAATGCCTTCCAGCACGTGTGATCCCTTCTCTACCCCTGAACTGCAAGCACTCCCCCCCGAAGCGGTGATGCCCAACATATCCAAATTCAGCAGTAACAATTCTGACTTTGGTGAAGGAGGAAAAGATACACTTAGTGTTTTGTAATGAAAAGCACCGTCGTGATCTCCATTGAACTGAATATCCTCAAAGTACTCTTGGAGTTGGGATTTGAAATGAGCCCTAACTTTGGAGATGTGCGCTCGCTTTTGTGCTAGCTCATCGTAACTCATCTGAAGGGCTTTTGCCATACCTGCAATCCCATAAAGATTCTCCGTACCAGCGCGCATATTTCTTTCTTGTGCACCTCCGTTGATTAGGGGCTGTACAATGTTATCTCCGTTGATGTATATGAATCCTACGCCCTTGGGGCCATGAAATTTATGGGCAGAACCTGACAAAAAATTGATCCTCATTTTCGAAACGTCAATGGGGAAATACCCCATCGTTTGTACTGTATCGGAATGAAAAAACACTTGGTGGGCTTCGCAGATTTCAGCAACTTTTTCTAAGTCTAGGAGTGTACCGATCTCATTATTACAGTGCATGAGTGTCACCAAGGTCTTCTGCTCGTTTTTTTCCAGAAGCGATTCTAAGTGCATAAGATTAATACGCCCTTTCTTATCCACCTTGACGTGATCTACCGTTACTTGCCCTTCTGCTTCCATCGCTTCGAGGGTATGCAAGATACAGTGATGCTCTAGTGGAGAGGTAATGATTCGCTTTACCCCTAAGTCTCTTACCGAACATCGTAGCACCATATTATTGGACTCTGTGCCTCCCGAAGTGAAAAATATTTCACCAATGGATGCTCCGATCAAGTTAGCAATTGTTTTTCTAGCTTGCTCAATTACCGTTCGGGATTCTCTACCCTCCCTGTGGATAGAGGAAGGATTACCGTAGTGGGTGCTCATCAAATCCGACATGAGATCAATTACTTCGGGAGCGATGGCGGTTGTAGCTGCATTGTCAAAGTATATTCTTTTCATCGTTTTATTTTTTTCCAAAGGTCATGTGTGTGGTATAATTATAATCAAAAATTAAATCTCCAAATAAATAATTGTCGAATCCAAATCGGTCATATTGTTTTTTGTAACTACTTAGCACCACGCTTTGAGCACCTCGTGGGCTGATAAAGCGGGAATGTAAGTGTTCTTAAAGC
>JBCCJE010001048.1:0-2132 GCA_039027925.1 Bacteroidota bacterium | reverse complement strand
TTTTTTTAACCTAAAAAATTTAATCACATGAATTTATCAAAAAAAATTATCACCCAAGTGACGATGTTGTTGTTGTGTACTTTAGTTTTTGTGAACTGTACTGAGGACGATGACATGAGCACTATCCAAGGAAAAGCTCAATTTGAAATTACTGATGCCCCAATTGATGATACCAATATTGAAGGTACTTTTGTGACCATCACGGCGGTAAAGGTAGATGGAGAAGTTATTAGCGATTTTGACGGAACGGTCACCATTGACTTGATGGCTTACCAAAACGGTGATACCAAAGCCTTGGGTTTTGCGGAGCTAGAGGCTGGCACTTACAGTAATGTAAGTTTAGTGTTAGACTACACGCAAGATGCAGACGGCAACGCACCGGGATGTTACGTATTGACGAATGACAACGTTAAGCACGACTTGCAAGCTACCGCTAACTCTACTAGCGAGCTTTCTTTAAATACTGGCGACTTTACCGTCGAGGAAAACAGTACTACGAATTTGGTCATTGATTTTGATGTACGTAAGGCAATTACCAACGAAGGGAATGCCTCTACCAACGATCAATACAATTTTGTGACCGAAGCCGAATTAAGAACTTCTTTGAGAATGGTCAATAAAGCCACTACCGCACGGGTGGAAGGAGAAGTCAACGATGCCACGGGAGTGGCGGGTGACCGTATAGTGGTGTATGCCTACAAAAAAGGAACTTTTAACTCCAACACTGAGACAACTGGACAAGGTAGTAGCGATATTACTTTCAAAAATGCAGTCTCTAGCGCAGTCGTAGCCAACGATGGTAGCTTTAATATTTCATTTCTTGAAAGCGGAGAGTACGAACTACACTACGTAGGATACGAAGACAATAATAATGATGGAAAACTAGAAGCCAAAGGTATGCTTCAGGTGAATGCCTTGGGATCACTTGATATACTCGGTCTTCAATTGGACGCATCTGCCAATGTCAACGTTGAGGTAAATGTTTTGGCCGTTATTCCCTTCTAGGAATGTATCTAAAAAAAATAAGGCTCATCCTCAGTCTCAACTAAGGATGAGCCTTATTTTTTTACGCGCTCTTTTTCTCACCATTCCAATCTTTTTTATTTTTTTTTCATTTCGGTTGAACATTTCGCCAACTCCTTCTTTCTAGTGTTGCTATGCCAGCATTATTGTAAGGTTTACGTGAGTATTTGATTTCATTTTAGTTTACCATTCAAGAGACCATTTGATTTAAAAGATCATTGGCTGAATTGTAAGACTACCTGCCAATTATCTACACTATCCATCGAGCAATATTTTATTTTTCACCAAATATCATAATTATCTATGAAAGAGAAATTATTAGAAAAAGCCATTTCGTGGGCCAAGAGAAAAGGATTTAAAAAATTAAGAGCTAATACCGAGGAGTTCGAAACTCCAAGATCGTTCTCCCAACCGGGCAATGATGAGATCATCACCCCTGATGTCACGGGATTCAAGATGGGCAACAAATCATTTATCGAAATAGCCCTCAAAGGAAGTGACAAACAATCTATAGTATCCAAGTGGAAATTATTCAGTACTCTAGCCGCAAGAAAAGGAGGAAAGCTTTACCTCTTGGTAGTGAGAGGACACAAAAGCTTTGCGGAGCGAATCGTGAAGGAGTACCAACTGAGCAATGCCACAGTAGTCAGTTTATAATCAATAAGGAATAGATATTCCTTATATTTTTTCATAAAAATTACCTTAATATATGCGTAGAAGAAAAAAGTTTCCAAAGAAAATCGGAGTTTACTTTTTCGAAATCAAAATGGGTTATAACAACACCATTACAATTTTTAGAAAATCAAAAAAAGACGCTATTCAAGCTTTTAAAAATTATATAAAGCAAAAGAAGGACATCCAATGGCTGGGAAAATGGGATGGTAAAAAATTCATAGAAACGGATGTACAGTTCTCCACTCCCTAAGGAATGGTTCAATAATAACTTTACATTTTCTACTTGTTCTTTTTCCTTTCTGCTGCGTTAAAAAGCCTTTGATGCTCTGGCATCAAGCAAGCACAGGATGCCCCGCATCGCCTACGTTTTTCGCCTTGCATAAAGAAAAAATAACTGCGCATAAAATGTAAATTTATTAATGCACCATTCCTAA
>JBCCJE010001047.1:0-2132 GCA_039027925.1 Bacteroidota bacterium | reverse complement strand
TTAAAAAACAAAAAAATAAAGAATATGTATCTACGTCATTTGTATTTCAAAATATTAATTGCTGCTCTTTTGTTATTGGTATCGCTCCCTATTTTTTCACAAGACAATTTTCTCCAAGGAACAATTATTAAGCAGAGCGGTGAGGAATTATCGGGACTTATCAATTATAAAAATTGGGAAAGAAATCCCAAAAAGATAGCATTTAAGCAAACTGCAAAAGGTGCTGTTGAGCAATACACGCCCAAAGAAATAAAACAATTTGAGGTATCCGATGAATTATACGTTGGTGTCAATGTAGAGGTGGAAGTGAGTAGTGATAAGATAAAAAATATGACGACTGACTATGAACTAATGTTAGAGTCGAAAGATGTGTTTCTACAAATTATGATTCAGGGAAAACGTAGTCTGTATCGCTATGTGGATAGTAATGGTAAAAATTTGTTCTATATCCAAGAAGATGGGACGTACCAACTTTTGGGTCACAAGCGGTATCGAAAACTTCGGGGCGGTAATAAAACCATAGTTGAAAACAAGACATATGTCAGTCAACTATCTAAATATCTTGGGGGATGTCCTTCTGTTCAGCGAAAACTTTCGAAAACGAAATACAATAGAAAGGATCTGGAAAAATTGTTTCTTTTTTACCACGATTGTACGTCGGAGGATATTTTATTTCAAAAGAAAAACGAAAAGATAAGGGTAAACTTCGGTCTTACCGTCGGAGCAGCATCAACTCATTTATTGATTAAAGATAATTCCTTTGCATTTTACTATTTGACACAACCAGATATCGATCCATCATCGAGTATTGTTGGCGGAGTATCTATGGACATCTATACTCCAAGGCAGTTTCGAAAATGGTCAGCGCATCTGGAACTTTTGTATGCTTCCCACGACTACCAAGCTAGATATGAAGATACTGATAGTTTTAGTGATTATCGCTTCGAGGACGTAGAGCTAAAACTGAGCTATCTAAAATTTAATAAGCTAGTGAGATATAATCAGCCCGTTGGGAAGCGTACGAAATTGCACATTGAGGCGGGTATATCTAGCGGATTCCTCTTACGACATTCCTTTTCCAGATCAATAGAACGGAAGCTAGGGAACAATCCCGTAGAGATGTTTGATGCCAATGTTTTTGATGCTGATAATAATCCTCGGAATTATGAGTTTGGCGGCTTAATGGGACTGGGTGTTCAATGGAATAAATTTTCTACCACATTGAGGTACGAACTAACTACGGGTTTTTCACCTTACAATAATTTAGAAGATAGTACGAGAAGTATTTTTTTGATGGTTAGGTATGTTTTTTAGGGGGATGTTTTGAAAATTGTTAGAATTATGATAACATATTTGACTTTATTGATCTTATCAGTAGCTTTGACAGGCTGTCTATCTATTGATAATTATATTTTCAATTGTCGCCATCCAAAAGAAGAATGGAGTTCTCACTAAGTTACAACTCTGCCCTCGCCTGAACGTAAAAGACTATCATGTGTTATGATTGATGCTCAATATCAACATCCATAAAGGTAATTTTTAGACCGAGAAAGGTGTAAAGATTATTCGCTCGGGATGAACTATTATTTCCAGATAGGGAGATAGAGAGAAGTAGGACTTAATTAGTTACTTGTACTTCGATCGCTCCAAATTTTCCACTCTTTGTCTTGATGACAAAAACTCCTTTATAGCCCGAATAATTAACAATAGTAAACTTCTCGGTAAGCGGCTTCCCTTCTGTATTTTCTAATCTTTGGTACCACTTACCATTTTCTGATCTCTTAGTAATCCAAGCATTGTATGGATTTAAGAGGTTTCTCTTTTCTTTGCTCAATTCCTTAACGGTTGTTTGACCAATAACGACATCAAGATAGTTTAAGCCAGTTTGAAAGTGAAAAACATCCCCTTCGCTAGCACTACTCCAACTAGTTATTTTTTCACCATCCACAGTATAGTAGGTTCTAAATTTTCCATTCCTTTTGATTAGAATGTCATTACTATAAGAATTTATCTTTCTGAAGACAAAGTAAAAAAAGTTGATTTCAGCAGGAATAATCGTGTTCAAATTTTTATCAATTACACTTCGCTTTCTTCCTTCTTTTACTGAATATAAATCTTTATCAATACACTCG
>JBCCJE010001046.1:0-2132 GCA_039027925.1 Bacteroidota bacterium | reverse complement strand
CTACGATGAGGTCGCCGAGATGGTACTCGTTGTAGTCCGAGTTCGTCAATTTGAGTATGGGTTTGTTGGCTTTTTGGGATAGCCACACCACCGCTTTGCAGATCAAGTCCTCATTCCAGTTGCACATCCCCACGAGCCATGGGGTCTTGACTTTCGTCAGTTCGGAGGCCGCTTCTTTGTCCACAATGACTTTTACGTTGGGGTGTTTTTGCAAAAAAGTAGAAGGGATTTGAGAGGTGATCTTACCTTCTACTGCTTTTCGTAGGATGGGTGCTTTGTGCTGCCCCCACGCCATCAGGTAAATTGTCCTCGCTTTCATAATGCTGGCTATCCCCATCGTGATGGCACGGTGTGGTACATTTTCTTCCGTGATAAAATCCTTCAGCGCATCCTGTCTCGTGATGGCATCCAATCTGACCAATCTAGTGTAGGAGTCTTCCCACGAACCCGGCTCGTTAAATCCGATGTGCCCCGTTCGACCGATACCGAGTAACTGAATATCAATGCCGCCGAGCGCATCAATCTTTTTTTCGTAGCCCTCACAAAATGCTTTGACCTCTTGCATGCCCAGCGTACCGTCGGGAATGTTGATGTTTTCCTCTGGAATGTTGATGTGGTCAAAAAGATATTCCTTCATAAAGCGTACATAACTCTGCTGTGAAGTAGGCGGCATCGGATAATATTCATCCAGATTGAAAGTGATGACATTATGAAAGCTCAGCCCTTCTTCCTTGTGCATCCTTACCAGTTCGTCGTAGATCTTGATGGGCGATGACCCCGTAGCTAGACCAAGCACAATATTTTCTCCATCTTGCTGCTTTTGTCGGATAGCTAAGGCAATGGATCGGGCAATGTGGGCAGAAGCATCTCTAGAGTTTTCCCAAATTTTGACAGGAAGTTTTTCTACGGATTTGAGTTGGTAGTTGAGTACGGAGGAGTTGGATGAGGTAGTATTCGTCATCATGGTTTGTAAATTTTAATTTTTTAAAATAAAATTCTAATTCCCAGAGAGTCGAAAAAACAATTTATTTATGTAGATAATAAATTAGAATAAAAGCAATTGCGTGTTCGCACACACAAATATAAAAAACTTTGCGTGTTCGTACACATAAAACTAAAATTTTGTGTGTTCGCACACGCAAAAACTTTTTTTACTATTTTTACGCTTTGTTATTTATTTACACAAAACCACTTAAACGCATGAAGAAAGTCCGAATCAAGGATGTAGCCCTCCAAGCGGGCGTATCTACGGGTACGGTAGATAGAGTAATTCACAATAGAGGAAGAGTGCATCCCGACGTAAAGAAAAAAGTAGAAAAGGTTATGAAAGAGCTAGGGTACGTTCGCAACGTTTTTGCGAGTGCGTTAGCCAAAAATCAGATGGTGCGCCTAGGGGTTTTGATTCCTGATCCTGAGTTGGATCCGTACTGGAAGCAGTTATTTACAGGTATAGAAAAAGCAACCAAATTTGTGCAACACCACGGGATTCAAGTGGAACATTACTTTTTTGATTTGCACGATGCTAAGAGTTTTTTAAGGCAAGCAAAAAAAATGATGAAGACCTCCTACGAGGGCGTTCTTTTTCCCCCCATCTACAAAAAAGAGGGTATGTGGCTTCTAAAAACTTGTAAGCAAAAAAACATTCCCAACATCATCATCAACACTTTCATTGAGCATACGGAATCACTCTGTTACATCGGTCAAGATTCCTATCAAAGCGGAGTACTAGCCGCACGATTGATAAAATCTTCCACCGCTGATCCCGCTACTTTTCTCATTTTAAATTTGACCAAAGGTGCTCATCAGAAGCAGCATTTATTCGAGAAAGCAAGAGGATTTAAAGATTATTTTAAAAATGACAAATCCGTAAATGTCTTGTTGGGTGAGTTTGAAGATTTTTCCAATCAAAGAAAACTGAAAAACTATTTCAAGCGAATACAAAAAAAACATCCCGACCTGACTGGTATTTTTCTCACCAACTCCCGGGCGTATTTTGCGGTGGAAGCCTTGGGTGCTGATTTTTTGGAGAAAATAAAGATAAAAAAGACGATGTTTATGTTTTGAGCAAGCAGTCTACCACTAAAATTGAAATAAATGGCGTAGAATTTGAAGCGGATGTAATGCAAGCAGAT
>JBCCJE010001045.1:0-2143 GCA_039027925.1 Bacteroidota bacterium | reverse complement strand
GAGAATCAATGCTTTACATATTTGTAAAAACATAATACTACTTGTGTACAAACGATAGCCCGCTGGGACTCGGATGTAAATGAACTCAACATCTTCGATACTACCTATGTTTCGTCCCGCTGGGACTTTCCAAGTAAAAAGCACCAGAGGTGCGGCACATGGGTAGTAAAATTGAAGCCCCTTATAATGTTAAAGTCCCAGAGGGACGACACCTGCTGGCTAAGCATTAATTTCTAATTTGTGAGGCTACAAGGTTTAGTAAACGTTAACACACCTCAATCCTCCACTAAATGATCCGATAAATCAGAATCGGGGATCACCGCATCCGTCTTCAACGATCGCCACGCCCTCATCAAAAATGCCCCTCCTAAAACGGTGATTCCCGTCAGCATCATGGCGGTCTGCGTATTGCCATAAATCCAATTTCCCGTAGCAAACAGGGCACTATAAACGGTGACACATCCTACTACCCAACACAGTAATTCCAAAGGTAACTGGCTTTCCTCTTTTTCGATGGGTATGCCTTCCTCCTTTGCTTTTTGGATCACTGCGTCCCAACCAGGACCACTCGGTCGGATTTTTCTATAAAAATTTCGCAGCGTAGCATCATCCGTTGGTTGGGTCAAAAATGCGGAAATCACCCAGACGATGGTGGTAGCAATAGCTCCTATAACAATAGTTTCCCATCCTTCGAATCCGTGTGAACCAAAAGTAAAATATCCTGCGATAATCAAAGAAGCAATCATGGCAACAATCTCCGTCATAGCATTGATCCTCCACCAAAACCAACGCAAAATATAAATAGCCCCCGTACCTGCACCTAGCAAGAGCAAGAGGTTAAAGGCTTGCGTAGCGTCCGTCAAAACTAATCCTAACCCCAATCCTAACAAAGCACTTACAAATGTGAAAATTTTCGCTACGCTCACTAATTCTTTTTCTGCTGCATCTGGTTTGATGAATCTTTTGTAAAAATCATTGACCAGATAGGAGGCGCCTAAGTTCATCTGTGTGGACATCGTGGACATAAATGCCGCAATCAAAGAAGCGGCTACCAGCCCCAACAATCCCGCAGGTAACTTGGTCAACATTGCAGGATAGGCTATATCGTCGCCCACCTTATCTTCGGAGAGCATAGGGAAAACACTTTGAATATCGCTCAACTCAGGAAAGACAACAATGGAAGCCAGCGCAATCAATATCCAAGGAAAAGGACGTAGAGCGTAGTGAGCAATGTTAAAAAGTAAGGTTGCCCCAATGGCGTTTTTTTCATCCTTCGCCGAAAACATTCGCTGGGCAATGTATCCACCACCACCAGGTTCTGCCCCCGGATAATAAGATGCCCACCACTGCACGGCCAACGGCACCATCAACACGGGCACCCACACCTGAGGATCAGACATATCGGGTAGCATATTCATTTTCGGAACGACAGCTTCGTGGGTCAATAGCGCCGTCAGTCCGCCAACTTCGGGGAGATTAACAATATAAATACATGCCCATATCGAACCAATCATGGCGAGTACAAACTGTACAAAATCGGTGACGATGACTGCCTTGAGTCCACCGAGCGTAGAATAAATGATAGTGATTGTTCCCGCTATGGCTAGGGTTTTCCAGCCCTCTAGTCCCAGTACAATTTCTCCAAACTTGATGGCAGCGAGTGCTACCGTTCCCATCACGAGTACATTGAATACCAACCCCAAATACAAAGCCCGGAACCCCCGAAGAAAGGCCGCCGCATTGCCGCTGTACCGCAATTCGTAAAACTCAATATCGGTAAGTACCTTCGATCTTCGCCACAACTTGGCGTAAACGAACACCGTCAACATGCCCGTCAGCAGAAATGCCCACCAGCCCCAATTGCCCGCTACGCCATCTTTCCTGACTAGCCCCGTGACGAGATTGGGTGTGTCCGACGAAAAGGTAGTGGCGACCATAGAAATACCCAAGAGCCACCAAGGCATATTTCTGCCCGATAGGAAAAATTCATTGATACTCGAACTTGATTTTTTTGATAAATACAACCCTACTAACAACACCAATAAAACGTAGGCGCCGACGATTGTCCAATCGAAAGTACTGAGTTGCATCGTTTCGTTTTGTTTTTAATTTTTCAAAGCGAACAAATTATTGAAAACAATTT
>JBCCJE010001044.1:0-2143 GCA_039027925.1 Bacteroidota bacterium | reverse complement strand
TATGAACTTTCACATCATGAATCAAATCAATGGAATCATTTTCAGCACTCCATATTTTAATAGTTTGATCTCGGGAGCAGCTCACTAAAATTTTATCATTTAAGGCTAGTAAGCTTAAGATCGAGTTTTTATGTCCTTTTAACTCTGTTAACTTTTCTCCTTTTTTATTCCAAACCTTGATCAGTTTATCTCTACCCGCTGTTACTATTTTATCTCCTAATTTTTCAATACTCCAAATGTAGCCCAAGTGTCCTTCTCCAAAAGGTTGATTATAGTTTGAGGTATCATCACAAATATTTTCATATAAAATATCGCTTCGCAAAATGTACTTTTCCCCACTCGTAACTTCTTCTCCAGAATGCCAAAGATTATGATCAAAAATAATTAAGTCTCCTGTCTCTGGTGCAAATGACTGGATAACGGTATCATCTTCTTTTGAATTGAAAAATAGAGTTCGACCTCCTTCATAAGTCTTATTATCATTTAGATAAATCATAAAGGTCAATTTGGATTGTAAGGTCTTAGAGCGGTAATGCACGCCGTCCAAATGTTTATTAAAATATTGACCGGGAAGATAGCGGCATATTCGAATGCGCTCATTGAGTTGTCTTAACTCCCATGTCCCCTTTTCGTCCTTACCAACTCCCTCTATAGAAATCTCTCTAGGAACGTATTTTTTTATTTGGGAAAAAACAGTTTTGGCAATCGTTTCATTATCCAAAATCTGGCGTTCATTATTTCGATAAGAAGTAGGATAATGAGAATGGGCACTCTTGAAAGTCGCTTTCTTTTGAGTAATTAAGTTCTCACAAAAGGAAGTTGAAAATGCCGACTTGATCACGAAGCATACTTCGGATCGATCTGGTAAGAGTTGTAGGATTATTTTCATAGACAAAAAAAATCTGACTGCAATCAATTGTAAAAATGAAAACCATTAGTGCAAAACTTAGAAAATGGCAAAAGCTCATCAACCTACACTTCATAGTTTTCTATGCCTTCCTTTTTTACAAAACCTTACAGCCAGATCAACTATATTAGAAACGAAAATCCAAATGAATATTTCTTCAACGTTGGATAACCTCAATCCATCACAAACGTCGTTACTCGTGCAATCACTTCGGGGTTTTTCATCAGCGCAAAATGTCCAAATCCGTCGGTCACTTGGAGTTCTGCTTTATTCCAATATTTTACGGTATTCTCCGCCTGTTCAAAGTAAACCTCCTCGTCTTGTAGGTCATGAACGACTAGTACTTTGTCTATTTTTAAATCTTGTCCAATATTTTTAAACGTTAAATCTTCTAGCCTTATGCCCACTATTTTTTCAAGTTTTTCAACAAAGTATTTGCGTACACTCGTAGGAGCATTCATGGTATCCAAAGCCCTTCCGACGGGGTAAGAAATTCTTGAAGGGGTACCAATCATTACGAATTTTTCGATGGTCATCGAAGCATCTAATTGGTACATGGCGTAAGCGGTTGCTGCGCCGCCGAAAGAATGTGCGATGATCGCTTTTACGTTTTCGTACTTATGATAGATAGCTTTGATGGCGCCCGAAAAAACTTTTAAGTCTGCTTTTTTTCCGCTAGAATCACCGTGAGCAGGGCCGTCAAATGCGACTACCCGATACCCCGCTTCTACTAATTGGGGAACGAACGATCTGAGAGCCGTCCCTCTTGATTCCCAGCCGTGTACCAACATCACCGTCTTATCGCCTGCTCCCCATTCGTACACTTTAAGCATATATTTCCCAATCAAAATATCCGAAATATTGGCTTGCTCTAGTATTTCGTCCGAAACCTTATGCTTGGCTCGCCCCTGCGGAGAGGTGAAGAAATGAAAAGCCAGATTGGCAGACCATTGCGGAAAAATTCTGCCCAACGTACCAAATGCAAATTGCATTATCTTCAACGCAAGGGGCGAATGCGGTTTGCGTTTCGGAGTAGGGCGTGGCTTGCGAGGAGTGATGATTTTCATTGAAGTTGTCATATTATTTAATTTAAAACCATTCGGTCTTTTATTGGTATTGAAAGGTGGAAACTGTGATCACTACGTTGAGAGATAAGAGACTGGTCTTGGAATAAAAAATAGAGGCATCTCGTTGCGCTGTTTCCACTTCCCATATCTCACATCTCCTTCAATCCAT
>JBCCJE010001043.1:0-2145 GCA_039027925.1 Bacteroidota bacterium | reverse complement strand
TTCTTTTCGAAGCCAAAAGGAAGTGAGGGAGCTGATTTGTTATGTTCGCTATTTTTTTGAACCCTGAAATCCCCCCGCAGGTGATTGGTGCTGAGGCATAGGTTTCCTACGTTGTCTATCGCAGAAATTTAACAGTAAAAAAATTGTGAGTCAAAACCAATCACTTCTGTCCCTCGGAACAGTCACCCCCGATCCATAATTTTTTAGTTTTTGAAATACATAATGTGACCCGTTTTTTCTAATTTTGCGGTTCACTAAAAAAATCAGATCATGCCAAGAGTTTTAGCTTTAAGAGATGCCCTCCGGGAAGGAATGTCCGAAGAAATGAGAAGAGACGAAAATGTTTTCCTCATGGGCGAGGAAGTAGCCGAATACAACGGTGCCTACAAAGTAAGTAAAGGAATGTTGGAAGAGTTTGGCGCAAAGCGGGTAGTGGATACCCCTATTTCCGAACTTGGATTTGCGGGAATCGGCGTAGGGGCGGCAATGAATGGATTGCGACCCATCGTAGAATTTATGACTTGGAATTTTGCGGTGCTTGCCTTTGACCAAATCGTCAACAACGCCGCCAAGACCTTATCCCAATCTGCGGGAGAATTTCGATGTCCCATTTTATTTAGAGGCCCAACGGGTTCGGCGGGACAGTTAGCACAACAACACTCCCAAACTTTTGAGAGTTGGATGGCCAATACTCCGGGATTAAAAGTCATCTCCTGTATTGACCCCGGTGATGCCAAAGGATTACTCAAATCTGCCATTAGAGATGATGATCCTATTTGTATGATGGAATCAGAGATGGAATATAAATATACTGGTGAAGTACCTGACGGAGATTATACCATTCCCATTGGCAAGGCAGCGGTGAGAAGAGAAGGAACGGACGTAACCATTGTCTCCTACAATAAGATGATTCTTCAAGCCTACGCAACGGCCGACGAATTGGCCAAAGAAGGTATTTCTGCCGAAGTGATTGACCTCAGAACTATTCGACCATTGGATTACGAGACCATTGTCAATTCTGTAAAAAAGACCAACCGATTAGTGATCGTGGACGAGGCTTGGCCGTTTGCTTCGGTAGCTTCGGAGGTTACTTATCAATTACAGAAATACGCTTTTGACTATTTGGATGCGCCCATCGTGCGGGTAAATTCTGCGGATACTTCATTGGGATATGCACCCACTTTAGTGGAGGAGTATTTACCCAATCCCAAGAAAATCATTACGGCGGTGAAGAGTGTGATGTACAGGTAGGGTGGCCATTTTTCTATTTTAAGGTAGTTAACTGCTTTGGCTATTTTACCCATTCGGAGTTATTTTATTAACCTTGGATGTCCTGCCATTGGCTGCAATCTCTGGGACTTCTGAGACCACCGAGGTTTTGATACTACCTAAAGAGCACCAGAGGTGCGGCATCTTGGTAGAAAATAACAATCTATTTACAAATCGTCAAAGTCCCAGAGGGACGACACTTATCTGCCAGCCGACAGTCATAACAATTGGTTCACGTAGGCAAAGGTCAAATTGAATATTGGCAAGTATTGTTAAACTCTGATTTGCGGGGTTATCGTCCTACGTAGCCATAAAAACTTTGAGTAAGCCCTGACAGAGTACTATAAAAAGCGCTACATAAAAGGTAAGGACTTTTGAGCACTATATCCCTTCGGGATTAAAAAATGTTGAGGATTACACACGGAACTGGGGTGAAGGAATTTTATAAATAAATATGGGAGAAAAAATAAAGATTAGGGTTAATTGATAATACACACCCCATCCCCAACTTCAATCTCCTCAACCGTACAGTTAATCCCCGTCCTTGCAAAATATTTCTTTTTCATTTCTTCAAAGGTTTGTTCCATATTTTCCTTCGCAACGATGTTGAGCGTAGCTCCCCCAAAGCCACCTCCCATCAAGCGACCACCCAAGATGTTGTCGTGTTCCATTGCGATTTGGATGAGATAGTCAATCTCTGGAAGACTGACCTCGTACTCTTTGCTATAACCATTCTGAGCTTGTAACAATAGTTTTCCAGCTTCCTCTAAATTGTTTTCCATCAAAGCTAGTTTCATTTTTTGCACCCGCTGATTTTCCGAAAAAATATAATTCGCTCTTTTAAAATCAATTGGATCAAGTTCATTTTTGTATTTC
>JBCCJE010001042.1:0-2149 GCA_039027925.1 Bacteroidota bacterium | reverse complement strand
CTGAATTCAACAAACCAAAAATTATAATTAGACATGGGTAAGATTATTGGAATTGACTTAGGAACCACCAACTCTTGTGTTTCGGTGATGGAAGGAAATGAGCCAGTAGTAATTCCCAACGAAGAAGGGCGAAGAACTACCCCCTCCGTTGTGGCATTTATGGACAATGGCGAACGCAAAATTGGTGATCCTGCCAAACGTCAAGCAATTACAAATCCTCAAAGAACGATTGCCTCTATCAAAAGATTTATGGGAGCACGTTACGGTGAGGTAGCAGACGAAGCACAGCGAACTGCTTACAAAACCATCAAAGGAGATAACGATACCGTAAGAGTAGATATTGACGGTAGATTATATACTCCACAGGAACTTTCAGCTATGATTCTGCAAAAAATGAAAAAGACGGCAGAAGATTTCCTAGGGTCAGAAGTGACCGAAGCTGTGATTACGGTACCTGCCTACTTTAATGACTCGCAGCGACAAGCCACCAAAGAAGCTGGAGCCATCGCAGGGCTAGAAGTAAAAAGAATCATCAATGAGCCTACGGCAGCAGCTTTGGCTTACGGAATGGATAAAAAAGATACGGATCAGGTCATTGCAGTATATGATTTGGGAGGAGGTACTTTCGATATTTCCATCCTTGAACTGGGAGACGGGGTATTCGAAGTAAAATCTACAAATGGAGATACCCACCTCGGAGGAGATGATTTTGATAGAGTCATTATTGACTTCTTGGCGGACACTTTCAAAAATCAAGAAGGTATGGATCTCCGAAAAGATCCAATGGCTTTACAGCGGCTGAAAGATGCAGCCGAAAAAGCAAAAATCGAACTATCAGCTTCTACGGAAACGGAAGTCAATCTGCCCTACATTACAGCGGTGGATGGCGTACCTAAGCACTTGGTAGTAAAAATAAGCCGATCTAAGTTTGAGCAGTTAGCGGATGATTTGGTAAGAAGAACTTTAGCACCTTGTGAAGCTGCCTTGAAGGATGCTGGACTGAGCAAAAGTGAAATTGACGAGGTCATCTTGGTAGGAGGTTCTACTCGTATTCCTAGAATCCAACAGGCCGTAGAGGAGTTTTTTGGTAAAAAACCCAACAAGGGTGTCAATCCCGACGAGGTAGTAGCCGTGGGTGCAGCCATTCAGGGAGGCGTTTTGAGTGGAGATGTGAAAGATGTATTATTGCTAGACGTGACACCATTGTCACTAGGTATCGAAACGATGGGAAATGTATTCGACGTAGTGATCGAATCCAACTCTACTATCCCAATTAAAAAATCAAAAATATACTCAACTGCCGCTGACAATCAGCCTTCAGTCGAGATTCACATCCTACAAGGAGAGCGACCAATGGCAAGAGACAATCGCCCTGTGGGTAGATTTATCCTAGATGGTATTCCGCCCGCACCGAGAGGTGTACCACAGGTAGAGGTAACTTTTGATATGGATGCCAACGGTATCCTAACGGTATCTGCAAAAGATAAAGGAACGGGCAAAGAGCAAAATATCAGAATCGAAGCATCTACTGGATTATCCGACGATGAGATCGCAAGAATGAAAGCAGAAGCAGAAGCCAATGCGGATAACGACAGACAAGCGAGAGAAAAAGCGGATAAAATCAATCAGGCAGATAGTTTGGTTTTCCAAACCGAGAAGCAACTAAAAGAGTTTGGGGATAAGATACCCGCAGAGAAAAAAGCAGCTATCGAAGATGGTGTAACCAAGCTAAAAGCGGCACACCAATCTCAAGATCTTGCGGCTATTGATACCGCCATGGAAACATTGAACGCAGCGTGGCAAGCAGCTAGTCAGGACATGTACGCAGCTTCGCAAGAGGCAGGTGCAGGCCCTCAAAATGGTGCTCCCCAAGATCAACCGATGGGCAATGATAATGGCGCTGCTGACAATAACACTAGCGACGATGCTGCCGAGGATGTAGAGTTCGAAGAAGTAGAGGAAGATAAGAATTAGGAGGTCGTTGTAGTTTTTTAAAATTAATTTTGAGAAAATATAAAACCGTTCTTGGCTCGCGTCGGGAACGGTTTTTTTAGTGTAGAGGTGAAATTTGGTAGTGGTATAATCACCGCAAAACGTTCTAATCCAGCTTTTTTCATATTTTTTAAAAAACTACAACGACCTCCTAATT
>JBCCJE010001041.1:0-2151 GCA_039027925.1 Bacteroidota bacterium | reverse complement strand
CCGCTGAACATTATTTTGGATCTAAAACCTATTTTTTACCAACTAAATATTCGACTCCTTTGGTTTAATTTTGGGGGTAACCATAAAGAGAGAAAATAAAGATTATATATTCTTTTGAAGTAGAAAAAACGAGTTTCTCATAAACATTAACTCTTATACACACATAAACATTAACACCTAAATATTTATGAAAATAGCAGTTGCTCAACTCAACTTTCACATTGGAAACTTTGAAGGGAATGTCAAAAAAATGCTCAGAGCCGTAGCGAAAGCCAAAAAGCAGGGGGCAGATATTGTTTGCTTTAGTGAATTAGCAACCTGTGGTTATCCACCGAGAGATTTTTTGGAGTTTGATGATTTTATTCGATTAGCAGATGAGGCTGTGCACACCTTGGCAAAGGCAGCTAAAGGAATCGCCATTGTGGTGGGTTCTCCGAGTAAGAATCCCGTGGTGGAAGGGAAGGATTTGTATAACTCTGTTTACTTTTTAGCTAATGGAAAAATCAAACACGTACAACATAAAACTTTGCTTCCGACCTACGATATCTTTGATGAGTACCGCTATTTTGAACCCGCTTCGGAGCATTCCATCGTCACTTATAAGGGGAAAAGAATTGCGCTGACCGTATGCGAAGACATTTGGAATATCGGCAACGAAAATCCTATGTACGAGGTGTGTCCGATGGATTTGTTGATGCCACAGAAGCCAGATTTTATGATTAATGTTTCGGCGTCGCCGTTTTCTTATTCGCAGGCGGAATCGAGGATTCACGTAGTAAAAGCCAACGTGGAACGATACAAAGTTCCGATTTTTTACATCAACCACGCAGGTGCACAAACGGAAATTGTTTTTGATGGAGGAAGTTTGATTATGTCTCCCAATGGAAATATCTATGAGGAGCTACCTTACTTTAAAGAAGTGGTTAAGACTTTTGATTTGAGGGAGGTGAAAAAAGGAAAGACTTCTAAAGTGCAACCTAAAAACAAAATGAAGTTGATCCACGATGCTATCGTTTTGGGAGTAAAAGATTACTTTGGAAAACTGGGATTTAAAAAAGCCATTCTAGGATTGAGCGGGGGCATTGACTCTGCGCTGACCGCAGTTTTGGCGACACGTGCTTTGGGAAAAGACAATGTAAGAGTAGTGTTAATGCCTTCGCAGTTTTCGTCCGATCATTCCATCAAAGATGCAGAAGACCTCGCCAACAACCTCGAAATACAGTACGATATCATTCCCATCAAAAATATTTATAAAAGCTATCTCAAAGAGCTAAAGCCAATTTTTGGCGACCTACCCTTCAACATTGCGGAAGAAAATATTCAAGCACGGAGTAGAGGTATGATCCTGATGGCAATGTCCAATAAGTTTGGAAATATCGTGTTAAATACCTCTAATAAAAGTGAAGCTGCCGTCGGTTACGGAACGCTCTACGGAGATATGTGCGGTGGACTCTCGGTCATCGGAGATTTGTATAAAACGGAAGTTTTTGAACTTTGCCGATGGATCAATCGTCGTAAAGAAATTATTCCTAACAATACGATTGTAAAACCACCTTCTGCCGAACTCCGACCTAATCAAAAAGATTCTGATAGCTTACCTGATTACGGAATCTTAGATGAAATCCTTTTTCAATATATTGAAAATACCCAAGGGCCTAATGAAATTATCGAAATGGGATTTGATCCAAAACTAGTAAGAAGAGTATTGAGGTTGGTCAACATTAATGAATTTAAACGATACCAAACTGCGCCAATGATTCGAGTATCTCGTAAGGCTTTTGGAATGGGGAGAAGGATGCCAATTGTTGGGAAGTATTTGTCGTAATTTTTGAAAATCACCTTATGAAAAAAATACTATGTAGCTTTTTGTACTGTATTTTATTTTGCGCATTAAGTGTAGCACAGCAATTTAAAATTCAGATTACAATTCCTTCTTTCCCTTGTGTTGACAGTTCTTATTATTTTAATAACAAAGGGGAAATTAGAAATAGACTGAATGAGTTAAACTTAGACGCATTTGAAGATTTTTCTGATAACGATCTCGCTGTGCAAGAGTACAAAAGGCTACTATTTAAGTCTGATGAGTTAGATTTAGTTCAGCTATCATTATTATCTATTTTTCCAAGTGCTCTTCTTGAGCGGTTAAGACTG
>JBCCJE010001040.1:0-2152 GCA_039027925.1 Bacteroidota bacterium | reverse complement strand
TTATCTTTTTTATAATCCGTAAATCCCGCCATTTCAATCGGAATTAAACTGCCCTGCGGAGTTCCTACTCCAACGGTAAAAATCAGCATACCATTTTCGTTGGCTTCCTGCGCTCGGGCGATGGCTTCGTCGTCGTGATTCTCGCCGTCGGAGATAATGACCATGGCTTTGTGTTGTTTGTTGGTTTGTTCAAAAGAACGCTCTGCCAAATCAATAGCTTCGGCGATAGCTGTGCCTTGAGTGGGGGCCATTTTGGTATTGGCACTTCGGAGGAAAAGTTGGGCAGCGGCGTAGTCCGTCGTCAAGGGCATTTGTAGGTAGGCGTTTCCTGCAAAGATGATCGTACCCATCCGCTCGCCTTTTAATTCATCTACTAGTTGTTGGGCAAAACGCTTGGCACGCTCTAGACGGTTGGGAGAAATATCATTCGCTAGCATACTTTCCGAAATATCCAAGGCAATGAAAACATCTACACTTTTGCGTTTGGCTTTTTCCATTTTCTTTCCCCATTGAGGATTCGCGAAGCCAATAATCAAAAGGGCTAGTCCCAACATCAGTAGGGAAAACTTGATGGTGTGCTTATACTTACTCATCTGCGGAACTAGCTGGTCCAACAAACTCACATCCGCAAATTTTTCCATTGCTTGCTTGCGGGCATACCACATCAAGAGGAAAACCCCAATCAAAACGGGGATGACTCCAAACGCATATAAATGTTCTACATCTTCGAAACGAAACATGGTTTATTTTTTTGTTAGTGGGTTGAACATGTTTTAGCCATAAAGATTTTGCCATCAAATTTTAGCACCTAATTTGCGAGTTTGCAGGATGCCTCTCCCCCGCTGGCGGGGGCTGGGGGTGGAATCTACGATTTTTTTAATTTTATTTTGAATACCCCCCCCCCGCCCCCGCCAGCGGGGGAGAGGCGTCCTACAAACTTGCAAATTGTTTGCAAAAGGTTGACAGTAGAATCCCTTCTTAATTAGAATCAATCACCTCTGCCGCCCCGAATCCTCGGGGGAGAAGCGTACTGCAAACTCGAAAATGGTTTGAAAAAATTTAACAGTAGAGTCCTCTTATGGCTAGGACTAATGGCCCTTGCCTGTCAGGGGATAGTGCGGAAAACCGTGTACCGCAACAAAATTTCTACAACTAAAAATATAATTCCGAGCAAGGCAAAAATATCAAACTCTTCGCTGTACCGCTTGATGGTGGTCACTTCAATTTTTGTTTTTTCTAGTTGGTCAATCGTTTGGTAAATTTGTTCCAAACTTTGCTCATCAATGGCTCGAAAATATTGACCACCCGTCATCTCCGAAAGTTGCTTCAATAGTTCTTCGTCAAATTTTACCTCCGCTAATCCAAAAACGTAATCACCATTGCTTCGTCTTCTGATGGGAGTACGGGCACTTCCTCTCGAACCAACGCCGATGGTATAAACTTTTACGCCAATTTCTCTAGCAATCTCGGCAGCGGTGAGTGGCTTGATATACCCTGCATTATTATCGCCATCGGTCAGAAGGATCACAATTTTACTTTTAGCTTCGCTGTCCTTTAAGCGATTGACTGCCGTGGAGAGTCCCATCCCAATCGCCGTTCCGTCTTCTAAGATACCGCATTTAAGGCCATCCAAAAATTCTTTGAGCACTCGATGATCCGTAGTCAGGGGACATTGCGTAAAGGCTTCTCCCGCAAATACCGCTAGACCAATTCGATCGTATTGTCTTTTGTCAACGAAGTCGGAAGCTACTTTTTTACTTACTTCCAACCGATCAGGATTGAAATCCTGTGCCAACATACTACTCGACAAATCCATGACTAACACTATATCTACACCATCCGCAGTGATCTCTTGGTCTTTCAATGTTTCTTGTGGTCTAGCCATTGCCACGATCAAACTAGCCACGGTGAGCATCCGAAGAATGGGTAATAGAATCCTAAATTTTCCCCTCCAACTGCTTTGGGTAAAAGCGGCTAAACTCGGTAGATTCAAGTTAGCGTACCTTTTGTTTCCTTGGGAAAAATACCAAGCACCCATAATCGGAATGAGGAGTAATCCTAAAAACCAGTATGGACTAATGAAAGTGATATTGTCGAAAAATAAAAGCATGTTCTATTTATCTTTTTTGATAATCATTCAACTATTTATTTT
>JBCCJE010001039.1:0-2156 GCA_039027925.1 Bacteroidota bacterium | reverse complement strand
ATGACAATATTCAATGACAATATTCAATGACAATATTCAATGACAATATTCAATGACAATGGTAATGACGAGGACAATCTCAATGGCAATGATAATTTTTTAGTACTCAACCTAAGTTCCGTATGTAGCTCCCAACCTTTTGTACCAACGTTTATTAAATCTCAAAGGGTAAGTAAACGTTAGGGACTACACGCAGAACTTAGGTTAAAGGCTTCATACGAAATTTACTTTTTGGCGGTGAGGTTGGTATCCACTTGTTTTGCCTTTTGGATGAGGGTTAAAAATTCATCTCGATAGCCGTTCGGATCTTTTCCGATTGCAGCTTTTGCCAATGTGTGAATAGCGTCGTAAGAAGTATTGCCTTTGTATTGGGCGTCTCTGAGCAACATGGCAAAGCTAGCCACCGCAGCGGAAAAGCGGAAGTTATTCGAAGTCTCCGCTAGGGCAATTCCTTGATCTTTGGCGGTCACTTCTAACAATTTACTCACATCTTCGTTTGGTCTTTTGTACCGCAGCTTGATGGTCATCCAATCGGGATCAGCCTCTGCCCATCTTTTGACAGAACGGTTTTGATATTTCAGTTCATCCGTTTTTCCAGCTAACGTTTTGGAAGAATTGGTTGGAATGATTTCGTAGATCGCAGTCACAGTATGCCCTGCGCCTAAATCACCCGCATCTTTTTTATCATTATTAAAATCTTCGTTTTTTAATTTTCGATTTTCGTAACCTACCAAGCGATATTCTTTGACGTGGGCGGGGTTGAATTCGATCTGCAATTTTACATCTTTGGCGATAGTGTGTAAAGTCCCTCCGAGTTCTTTCCCAAATACTTTTTTGGCTTCTCGAAAATTATCAATGTAGGCGTAGTTACCGTTTCCATTATCTGCCAATTGTTCCATTCTACCGTCTTTATAATTTCCCATACCAAATCCTAGAACAGAAAGAAAAACACCCGACTTTCTTTTTTCTTCAATTAATCGGACTAGCTCCGAAGTGCTACTCGTGCCCACATTAAAATCTCCATCGGTAGCTAGGATCACCCGATTATTTCCATTTTTGATAAAAGCAGTTTCAGCAGTTTGGTAGGCCAGTTTGATGCCTGCCGCCCCGGCAGTACTACCGCCTGATCTTAGATTTTGCAACGCCCGAATGATTTTATGTTTATCACTACCCGCAGTTGGCGGTAGCACTAATCCCGAAGCACCCGCATACACCACGATAGAAACTTTATCTTCCTCCCTCATCTGCTGGGTTAGTAGTTCAAATGCTCTTTTGAGTAAAGGCAGCTTGTTAGGATTTTCCATCGAACCCGAAACATCCAACAAAAAAACTAAGTTGGAAGGAGGCATTTGCTCCTTCGATAATTCGTATCCTTGTAGTCCGATGTGCACTAATTTATGCTCTGTATTCCACGGACAATCGGAGATTTCGGTATGGATAGAGAAGGGATCTTCGCCGCTGGGCTGGGGATAATCATAATTGAAATAATTGACAAATTCTTCGATGCGTACGGCATCCTTCGGCGGCATTTGATAACTATTCAAATATCTTCGGACATTGCTGTAAGAAGCATTATCCACATCTATTGAAAAGGTAGAAAGGGGTTGGTCGAGAGCAGATAAAAAATCATTTTCAACGATGTGATTGTACTCTTCAGTATTGTGAATGGGTTCGGAAGGATCGCTCCAATTACCACGCAAAGCGTGCGTCTCGGCCTTTTTCCTCATTTTGAGTTTGGCAACATTTGCGTTATGATCTGAATAAAAAATCTCTTCTTCAGGTTCAACTTCTTCTTCCGCAACTTCCTCAATTACGGGCGGCGGTGGCGGCGGTGGTTCGGCAGTTCTTACTGGCTCTATCTCGACGTACTCATCCATAGCCAAATCATCATCGGGGATAATGACTTCTTGCTCATAAGATTTTCTTTCACCTTGTGTTGACTTTGAAATTGTATTTTGGCAAGAGGACATAACAATACAAATACAAAAAAATGTAATCGTAGATTTGAATAACATACTTTTCATAACTGATCTGATTTTTTAAGAGTATGTCTAAAATTTTAACGAACTGAAAATCAAGAGTTTATGGTTTTGACAATAAATTCACAAACGATTATATCGAGATACATGAGTGCGTGAATTTGAAGTCAAGTTCAT
>JBCCJE010001038.1:0-2160 GCA_039027925.1 Bacteroidota bacterium | reverse complement strand
CAACTCGGGTGCCATGATCGGCGCATCAAAAATTTGAAAACGCTGCATATCTCCATCGGGCATTGGCAACAAAAGCATAACTTCATGGAGCGCTGCCGCTTCCGAAAATCGCAACGGAGCGGTAGCGAGTAAACTTTGTAATGCGGGTAAATCCAAATGGAAAGTTTGATATTTTGTTGGAACAATTGGACGTTCCATACCTTTCTGCGCAAACGATCTTTCGGCTACGGGTGACCAAGGATTAGAATTATCATTCGCCAAGATGTCATTATTTACTAGAACAACAAACATCAAAATACATAGTGTGTAAAGCCATTTCGGAGAACGGTTCAACATAATCAGTTTTTAATTATTTTCAGCTTCTAGCTGGAAGGTTAAGAAAATATCGGATAAATGGTGGGAGGAAAGGCGCAGGGAGGGTAAAGCGATTTCATGGTAAGATTAAGGAATATTAATGTATTCCTGACTGAAAAAAGTATTCCAAAATTTTTGGAGTTGGCTAAAGAAGAGCAAGTTAGTGACCTGACATTTTCGTTTTTTTGATTCGAAAAAAGTCTTTGGTTGTAAGTATCTTTAGGGAGTGTCGTTGTTCGGTTGTTCACGTATGGGGAAGATCACTACTCAACATTTCGTAAGCTCCATAGGTTAAATAGATATACTTTTCCGAAAAATTACCTCCTATGAAAAAAGCAGTTATCCAACTATTCTTTATCCTCTGGGCATTTCAATCCTTCGCCCAGCCTAGCAATTTTGTTGACGGCATCATCGTAGATTCGGAGACCAAAATTCCCTTAGAGCAAGTCACTATCTACAATCAAACTTCTAGCTTCGGAGAATACTCTAACCTAGATGGTACCTTTAAGATTGGCGTAGAATTATTGCCTTGCAAAATCGTTTTCTCCTACGTCGGTTATAAAAATTTCCTACTAGAGTTGGATCGCTTACCCGACGAACCACTCCTTATCGAGCTAGAACCTTCCTCTTTTCGGTTGTCTCAAATCGAAGTTACCTCCGCCCTACAGATAGAGCAACTAAGTGAAAAAACCTATACCGTTAGAGATTTTCTTTTGCTCGACGATCAGATTTTGTTGTTAAGCTACGCCAATATGTTTTCCCAAAATAAATTGGTGCTAAAAAATTGGAAAGGAGAAGTCATCAGCGAACTAGACTTAGGCAATGGTGATGTAGAAAAGTTGCACCGAGGATGTTTGGGAAGCATTCATTTGATTGGTAGAAATAATGGATTTGAAATTAGTTTGTTACAAGATCAAATTCAAATCATCAAAAAATACCCACGCAAACAGTTTAAAAAATTAATTCAACCCTGTATCCACGCCAACGATGATTTTCTCTACACCGAAAAATATACCTCCCGTAAGCAAGTCAAAACTTTTCAGATCATCTCCAAACTAACAGGACAATTACAAAAAGAAATTCGAGTCATTGATGAACTGAATATTGCTCGTGCTAAAGATGATTTCCAATTACAAATGGAAGCTGGCTTACAACTCACCTGGGGACAACAACAAGCATGGAACACTATCATGTACAAACCAATCTTCTCGCCCCTAGTCCAAGTTAAAAATGAATTATGTCTTTTCAATCACACCGCTGGTGCTCTAGAGTTCTATACCGCCGATGGCATTCAACAAAGAACGATTCCTATTTCTTACCACCAAGAGCGAAAATGGGATAAGCTAATTCTTTTAGATAAAAAGGAAGAAAGTGTCTATACGGTCTATGATAGTCGCAAAGGAAAATCAGTGCACGAGATCAACCTCGAAGATGGCTCTACTGAGAATATTCTTTACTTTAAATGCCGACTGGTGGAAAAAATGGAAATTCAAAACGGGTATCTATTTTATTTGGAATCTAGTAGGACGGGTAGGAATCGAGTTTTGCATCGGGTGAGGTTGTAATTATTTTACTGCTACCTAATTTGAGTCGTTTAATAATCTATACTAAAAATGAGAATAGGAATATCAATATTATTAGCATTTGGGATTTCAAAATTTGATACTATCATGTTTGAGGAAGGAAGTTTTATCTTCAGGAAAGATTTTAAAAGGCAAAAAGACAAAGCAAAATGATAAAAAATGGTCTTGTTTATTGTTTAAAAATTATAGAATTTTCCATAATCGGTGTGACCCCCCCCACTAT
>JBCCJE010001037.1:0-2165 GCA_039027925.1 Bacteroidota bacterium | reverse complement strand
CTGGAAATATTTTCGGACAAGAAGAATACGAGTCTAAAGCATTTAAGAAGCATTTAAAAAAGTGGGAAAAGAAAATGATTAAGGGTTCAGATGAATGCAAAAATGCAGTTAAGAAAGCATTCATGGATTATAACGAGGGAAAAGGAATGTACTAATTTCGGTTGGTGAAAAACCTTCAAAAAAGAGGAGCATATTTAGAAGAAGAAAAAATAAAAACTGAACAAGTGCGAGACACTACCTCAGAGAGGTAGCGTCAGCACAATTATTCTTTAATCAATAGGATGAAAATAAAAACTAGACAACATTTGACTATCAACCTCTTTCTCAGCTTTACCTATTAAGTAGGTTTTTTCTCCTACTACACAGTAATTAATCAAATTATAATCTTCGATCAGCATGGATTTGGTCGTTTTTTTATTCTCCAAATCTGTAGTCACCCGAGCCGCTTGATAAATAAATGTTTGGTTTTTTCTGGGACGCTCATCTACCATGATCCAATTCGCTACTTTTCCGTTCATTCCTTTAAAATATAAATTGGTAGTGACTGGTTGATCAGACGCTTTTTTCATATCTCTCGTGATAGCCTGACTACCCACCACGTCTCCGTTGGAATCTATCATCAGGATTAAATATCCTTTGTTGACGGCAATACTTTCTTCTTGTCCAATAGATCGAGTAGTGCCTTTGATACGAAATACAACCAACTCGCTACCATCCTCCAAGTCGTAATTATTATCCAATTCTATTCCGTAAGAAGCGAACCATTTTGTACTATAATTGTGTCCGCCAAACTCGGCTGCGTCTAGTCCAAGGCTATATTTCTTGATGATTTTTCCATCCTCCGAGGCGTAGTAATGAATCGTAGGTGGTTTAGTACGTAATCCTGTTCTGCCAAGCATACGGTGTTGATTGCCCGTTTTCCAATATTCGTTGAAGTAGATAAATTGGTCTCCTTCCGTTTCAAAGGTAATTTGTTCTGACATTTGACCATTCTCATCAAAGGCATAAAAATCCTTAGCGTGAATGGATGCCGTTGATGATGCTTTTTTCTTTTTCTTTACTTTGGTAGATTTATTTCGTAACAATACTATTCCGCCGTCAATTTGTTTTCTACCATCTACTTCATTGTACATCATCCTTACCAAATCTGGTTCTTTCGAAACTTCGGTATTCATTTCAAATTTGTTCAACACTTCTCCTTCGGGTGTAAAAGTCATCAAGGCTCTATTTTTAAAAGTGCTCCGTGTGTCCCTCTTTATTACTTTGCCTTGGATAGAAAAAATATACCCCCGTATTTCATCCAAATAATCGTGTTCTTGTGGCATCCAAAAATCCGCTTTTTTATCGCTCATGTTATTGATACCAAATACATACTCTGCTTGGGTCGGAACGTACTTTGATCCCAGACTGGATTTTTTTAGTTCATTTTTTTCTACTTTGATCCCGTCCGTTTTTCCCCACATGGTCTTAGTTGAAAGACTATTGTTATAATACATCCTAGCCATTGGGGTGTCATCTTTCGGAAGATCAGCAAAGACCGTTTGAATGCGGTTTTGGCTAATAGTTTGGTTGTCTTCCACTAAGACGGGGGAGTTCTTTTTGATTCCATTCATGATCCGATATTCTCCTAATAGAGCTTTCTCCAAAACCGACTTTGGTCGAAAAATGATAAATTTTTCGGATACTGCTTCGTTTTCAGCATTGAGTATAATTTGCCCGATACCTTCTACTTTGCCAACCTTTTGTTTTTTAGGGTTGGACTTATTCTGTATAAGCACATTCTTGGAGAGATTAAAATAGACCTGCTTTTGTTCATCAGTGGTATTGACTATTTCTCTGACTTCAATCTCGTCAAAATGTACACCGTCAATTTTGCTACCACCGAGGATGGGATCATTTGTATTTTGTCCAAGGGCAATCAGCGGCAGGCAGCAAATCAAAAATAAAATTAGTTTGTTCATTTTTTTACTCAGATTTTTTTTAAAAAACATTTACTCAAGGGCTTATCAGCCCAGCCCGCAAATATAGTATTTTCGTAACTGCTTAGCACCATGCTTTGAGAACTTCGTGGGATAGCAAATAAGTAAAGCAAAAGTTCTTAAAGCCAACAAACGCTCCATAATTTGGCTTTAAGAACACTTACATTCCCGCTTTCTCAGCCCACG
>JBCCJE010001036.1:0-2169 GCA_039027925.1 Bacteroidota bacterium | reverse complement strand
GCTAGTTACTGGTTTGTCAACTCCCAAAATCACATCCTCTCAATGATCGTCGCTATACCCATACCTCCACCGATGCAAAGGGTCACCAACCCCGTGGACTTATCTTGTCGCTCTAGTTCATCCATCAAAGTGCCCATCAACATACAGCCCGTAGCCCCCAGCGGATGACCAAGCGCAATAGCTCCGCCGTTCACGTTGACCTTATCGTGAGCTACGCCCATGTCTTGCATAAATCGCATTGGCACGACGGCAAAGGCTTCGTTCACCTCGTAAAGATCAATATCATCTTTGGTCATACCTGCTTTTTGTAATGCCTTTCTACTAGCAGGGGCGGGGGCGGTCAACATGATGGTAGGGTCAGCACCCGCCACGGCAACGGAAATAATTTTGGCACGGGGCTTCAATCCCATTTTTTCACCTACGGCTTTGTTGCCTACTAAAGCGATGGCAGATCCATCTACGATGGCCGAAGAATTACCAGCGTGGTGTACGTGGTTGATATATTCAATTTCGGGATACCGATCAATAGCTACTGCATCGAAGCCAGCCATTTGCCCCATCATGGCGAAGGAGGGATCTAGTCCCGCTAGCGTTTCTACCGTGGTGGAGGGCCGAACATTTTCGTCTTTATCGAGGATGGTAATGCCGTTGATGTCTTTGACGGCAATTCTTGATTTGAATCTTTTGTCATTTTCTGCTGCGGTCGCTCGCATCTGCGAATGGTAAGCAAACTCGTCCACCTCGCTTCTACTAAATCCATATTTGGAAGCAATCAAATCTGCGGAGATACCCTGCGGAACGATATGTCCTGGCAATGCTACATTGGGATCCATCATGAGTGCACCACCGTCCGATCCCATTTTTACTCTCGACATACTTTCGACACCACCCGCAATGATTAGTTCGGAAAAACCAGATTTCACGTAGGCCCCCGCTTGGTTTATCGCTTCCAAACCCGATCCGCAAAACCGATTCAAGGTGACTCCGCAGAGATGATCTCCGTAGCCGGATTGTTGGGCGGCAGTTTTAGCGATGTTAGCCCCCTGATCCATAATTTGGGTGACACATCCCAAAATCAAATCTTCCACTAGCGTGGGATCAAGATCGTATTTGCTTCTCAACTCTTTTAATAATTGGGTAACTAGGTAGGTAGGCGTAGTTCCGTTGAGTGCACCTTTACGGCTGCCTTTTCCTCTTACGGTTCTGATCGCATCATAAATGTATGCTTCCATTTTATTTGTTTTTTAAAATGATTAAATGCTTTTTTAGAGGAGTGATGAGAGATGAGAGATGAGTGATGAGAGATGAGTGATGAGAGAACGAAGATAGTAGCAGCAGTAATTGATATACTAAATGTACTTTACTGTTTTTCTCGCTTCCCATGTCCCTTTTCTCTCCTCTCACTTCTCACTTCTCTCTTCTCGCCTCCCGCTTCCCATCTCTCATTTCCCTTTCCTCAGGCTCATCATAAATTTCATCACCTTTGCTCGCAATTCAGGATCTTGATTGAACTCGACGGTTTCCTTAGCGATAGCGGGTACATCCCGTTCTACCACCACTCGATATAGCTGCTTTCTGAAATATTTTTTTGAGGTAGAAAATATTTTATGGAAAATATTGATTTGTTTTTTTAAATAGATTTCCGCTCTTTCCAAAACTTCGTCCACCTCCACGGATTCATCCACTAGGCCAATGGCGAGGGCTTCGTCGCTATTAAAAAGCGTAGCATTTTGTACGGCCTTCCACGCCTTGATTTCGCCCAGATGATAGGCATAAACATCACAGAGCATTTCGGGAATTTGCATTTGCATTTTAAATTCGTGCATACCTACTACGTGCTTTGCGCCTTTTCCCATAATCCGATAATCAGTACAAAGGGTAAGGATCGTAGCACCCGCTGGGGCGTATCCCGTGATAGCTGCTACTAATGGTTTGGAAAACTGAACCAATGCCTGCAAGGCGTACATGTAGGATTCCCAGAAATGCACAGCCTCCTCATCATTCAAAGTAGCCAAGCTCATCACATCCAATCCTCCACTAAAGGCATGTGGTCTTCCCGCTAGAATTGCTCCCTGAACAGAATCGTCGTTATCGAGTGCTTTGAAGGTGGAAATAATTTCTTCGAGGAGAGGAGTATTGATCGCATTGACTTTTCCATTGTCAATCTGG
>JBCCJE010001035.1:0-2169 GCA_039027925.1 Bacteroidota bacterium | reverse complement strand
TTTTTTTTTTTTTAGGGCATAAAAAATTATAACATAATACTTGCATGCTTGTCCAAGTTCCTGACTAAAGTTTCGTATGTAGTCTCTAGTATTTTTTAATTCTGAAAGGATGAAAAGATTATAGCCAATGGCGAAATATCCAAGGTTAATAAATTTGCTATGACTATTTATCACTAAAACTATCCTGACTTATTTTCTTCAATCTTCTCACCGATTTTCCCTCCAACAAAAGTATATTTGCTATTATCTTCCCACTCGAAGGGACTAAATTTCTATTTTTTGAAAAATAATCAATTTGCCAAACTATTTTTTGCCACCTCATTACTGGTGATAAGTCTGCTAGCAGGTACACTGGGATACAAATGGATCGAAGGTTACAATATGTTGGATGCCTTCTACATGTCGGTGATTACATTTTCTACCGTAGGATTCGGTGAAGTGGAAGAACTCTCCGAAGATGGCAGACTGTTCACTGCGGTTTACATTTTACTGAATTTAGGTGTGTTGACTTACGCTGTCTCGGTGGTAGCCAATTATTTTTTTGAAGGAAAACTTCGCTTAATTTTTAAAAATTATCTAGTGGATAGAGAAATCAACAAACTCACTAATCACATCATCATTTGCGGATATGGCATCACGGGAAAAGAAGCTGCCGACGAATTAATCAAAAACAAACGGCCTTTTGTCATCATCGAAAAAGAGCCAACCATCGTTGACAAATTTGTCAACAAAGCTGGATTTTACTGCATTCAGGGCGATGCCATTGAAGATGCTACGTTGAAGATTGCGGGTATTGAGCGGGCATCTTCTATCATCATCACCACGCCGTCGGATGCCGATAATGTATTCATCACCCTCACGGCAAAGGAATTTAAACCCAATATCAAAATCTACGCAAGGGCTTCTGCCAATGCCACCGAGAAAAAATTATTCCGAGCAGGGGCCGACCAAGTCATCAACTCTGCCCGCCAAGGTGGCACTTACATGGCACAGATGATAACCAATCCTGTAGTCATCGAATTTTTGAATCTCCTCACGGGAGAGTCTTTGCAGCATTATCAGATGGAAGCTATTCGCTACGAAAATTTAAAACCTAAATACAAGGATAAAACCCTACGCGATTTGAATATTCACGAAGCTACGGGCTGCACCGTAGTGGGAGTTAAAGACGATATCAAAGGGCTAATTCCTAGCCCGACGCCCGATACTTTTATTGGCCCTGATGATACAATTATTGTGTTGGGTAACGAAACCCAACTCGCCAAAATGTGGGATCAATTTACCCAATAATTCACTACAGAAATTTACCAACGACACAACATATATTTTTTTACCCGCTTAACTTTTTCTAAGATGAAAAAAATATTCGCTTTTGTAGTAGTATTGTTTTTTACCGCAGAGGTAGGCTTTGCGCAAACACTCCTCTTGGACGACGTAGAGAAAATTGAATTTCAAAATAAAGGAGACTACGACAAATTTGAAGATAAAATCCTAAAATATATTGATTGGCTCGAGACCCACTCCCTCAATCACGAAGATCGGAGAGGGGTGAATATTTTGATGTTTAAATGGGTAGAGGGTACTTCGAGCGTCATGGTTACTATGTATCCTTTTGTAATGGACTATGTCAAAAAAAATCCCGACTTTATGACTTTATACTTAGCGGGCTGGACAAAATATAGTTTGAATCATCCCGACGATAAAGACGAACTGTCTTCGAGCCTAGCTGCCGTGAATACCTTGTTGGACTATTACAAAAAAGGAGCAACCTTTGGCGTAAAAAAAGATAAAAAGCTAGAAAAGCTACTGAAAAAAAGAGCGAGCGGTAAGCTAGAAAAATACATCGCCAAACGAATTAGGTAATACCCGTTGATTTTTTTATTTATAATTGACACTAAAAAATGATTCCACAGAAAACGGTACAAGAAATCATAGATACTGCGAAGATCGAAGACGTGGTAGGTGACTTTGTGAATCTAAAGCGCGCTGGCTCCAACCTCAAAGGGTTGTGTCCATTTCACAACGAAAAAACACCGTCGTTCTCCGTGAATGGCGATAAGCAATTCTATTATTGCTTTGGCTGCCAGGCTTCTGGTTCCGCACTTAAGTTTTTGATGGAACACGACCGAATGGACTTCGTTTCCGCGGTTGAATACCTGGCGGCGCGAG
>JBCCJE010001034.1:0-2176 GCA_039027925.1 Bacteroidota bacterium | reverse complement strand
TATTTTGTTAAAAACTTTAAAAAGAAATAACTTCTTTTGTCGCATGATTTTTTTACTAAAATTAGGATTTTATGAAACAGAATTTTACAAGTATTTTTATTAGCACCTTTTTATTATTATTTAGTGCTACTATGAATCACGCTCAAACACCATTGTACGGAGAATCTTTTCCTAACGGATTACCCGCAGATTGGACTGCAGATCAACAAGATGGGCAAGTAGTCAACGCAAGTTCTAACTGGATTCACACGACAACTGGACCTGCTGGTCTTCAATTTGGTATTGACCCACTGGAATCAACTACATCATCCGATGGTTGGATGTTGTTTGATTCAGATATTAATTGTAATGCAGTTAATCAAGATGTCTGGTTAATATCTCCCGAATACGACTGCTCTAGTATTTCAGAAGTTTTCGTTTCGTTCGAAACTTATTACAGAAAGTTTAACGATAGGGTTTTCCTTGAAGTAAGTACGGATGGTATGGTGACATGGCAAGAGATACCTTTGTTCGCAGATCTTTTAAATAACGAGTGGGCAGGTGAACCTGACGGTTCTGAGAATCCCGTAATAGCAATTGAAGATATTACACAATTTGCGTCAAACGCACCGAGTGTACACATTGCTTTTCGTTTTTTATCTAATAGCTCTACACTCGATGCGGGTACTTTATTTGGTTGTGCTTACAGTTGGCAAATTGATGATGTAGGAATTTGGGGCGAAAATCCTAATGTCTTTTTTCTTCCAGCTAACGACATAACTTCTATTAGAGGTGCAGCAGCCAATAATGCGCAAACGCCCGCTTCACAGATTTATCCAATTTCATTCTTGTTGGATATTCAAAATAATGGATTGAATGAAGCAACTGGTGTCCAAGCTACGGCCACTATTGAAGAAGCAGCAACGGGAAATGTTGTTTTTAACGAAAGTATTTCTATTCCAAATATACTAAGTATTGACCCTGATTCTGATGACGATGTATCCTTCGATAATATATGGCCAAGTAGATTCACCCCACCCGCAACTCCAGGTGGATATTTAGGCTACTATACCGTTACTTCTGATTCCTCGGCAGTTGACGAAGATACTTCGAACGATACACTCAGCTTTGGATTTTTAATTACAGATACAGTTTTTAGTAAGAGTTTATTAGTACCAAGCCCCCTTGGTAATTTGGGCGGTATTGCTCCTGTGGATCCAGACTGGACGTACGGAGCAGGTTATTATGTTCCAAATGGAGATGGTTGGGTAGCCAGTTCCGTCACATTTGCTATCAGCAGTACCGATGATACTGATTTTATTGGATCTCTAGTGAACGTCACACTTTACCGATGGGAAGATGTCAATGGTGATGGAGATGCAACAGCCGACGAGCGGGGTGCTGGAAATCCAATTCTAGGTGGAGAGTTATTAAGTTCGTTCACCTACACTATTGATGGATCAGAAACCAATGAAAATATTGACATCACAGTTCCATTAGAAAACTTTGATAATGGAGGACCTGTGTTTCTTGAAAATGATGCTCAATACATTGTGGCTCTCGAAATGATTAATGGTGCAAATGCTACAGAACCTATGCGCTTAGTAGCAGATGATGAAATTAGCTACTTAAATTCGTGGTTTGTTAATGATTCCTTGGCCAACCAAGGTTTGCCAGGGTACGTTCCTCAACACAATGCTTTTTCATCTACTGATACTGGATTTGAAACTCCTCTTCTAGCTACCTTTGGATTTAGTCCCCGTATTAATCTTAACATTAATCTGGCTACTTCTGTTAAGGAAGAACTCGACGAAGCCAACAAGGTAGAATTTTATCCAAACCCGGCCAACGAGATCGTAACAATGGATATGGAGTTTGTGAATACAATGGATAAGGTAAATGTTAGAATTACGGACGCAACGGGCAGAACGATGCACGAAACCACTTACTCCAATGTATTGAACGAGAAATATACCTACAATGTAAGTCACTACGCGGCTGGTACTTACTTTGCTCATATCCAAACTGCGGAAGGCAGCAGAACGAAGCGGTTTGTAGTATTGAAATAAATCTAGCTCACTTGAACTAGAGCAATAATTAAAATATTTTTCACGGGGTAAATTCAATTTTACCCCGTGAATTTTCCAATAACCACTCTTTTTAGCTTGGGAATCGCCTTTCTTAGCATAGCAACCAC
>JBCCJE010001033.1:0-2186 GCA_039027925.1 Bacteroidota bacterium | reverse complement strand
GAAGTGTCAAAAACAGATTTCTCGTTTTCTTCTCTTTTTTATTCCAAATCAAAATTTCATTCAGGAAGGGATGATTACGCAGCAAACTTTCATTTCCTTTTCTCAACAAAAAATCCAGTTCGGCATCAGGAAAATATTGATGTAATTTTTCGATCAAAGGAGTAGCCAAAATGACATCCCCAATAAAAGCCGTCTGAATGATGAGAATTTTTTTCATGCAAAATATAAACTGCAAAGATAGTGTGGAATTTCAATAAAAATTATTCGTAGAAAAAAATATGAATCCACCAGTAGATTTTCTCGTTACGAATAAGATGTGTTTTTATTGTTACAAAATGCGTTATCCTAAGCATACGCTTAATCAGAACTGATAGTGCTGCTTACAAATTTTGGAAAAATGTAATGTTTTTTTAAAAATCCAACTATCTTACATCGGGGTTTTAGACACATATTGATTAAGACCGACACCACCCAAAGAATACTTCAATTTAACTACTTGATTATTCATATACAAATAAAACGATTATGGCAAAGAAAGATAATAACTCCGCCGCTAATGGTACTTCGCTCGGTGAGATCAGTACGATTAGAGATATTTTGATGGGACAGCACATCAACGATTTTGAATCGAGATTCAAATCTTTGTCTGCCCAGTTATCTGCTTTGGAAGAAAAAATGACCAAAAAAATTAAGGAACTAGACGCCAACGCCAAGGCATCTCGAAAAGACCTATCGAGCGATACCGCAGCGAGATTTGGGCAGCTAGAAGAAAAAACCGATAACCGATTGGCGCAACTCGAACAAGCCTTGCAGGATGGATTGACTGATCTGAGAAATGCCTTGGAGGAATCTAGCCTGAATGATAAAGAAAAAATTGGGCAGTTATTAATGGACGCCGGCAGAAGCCTGATGAAGTAAATCAACTGACTAACTAGCAAAAATGGAATTGGATACTCCTAAAAATACGGATACAAAAAATGAGAAAGAGTTGCTAGATCAGCTCAAGAGTATCCTTTTGCAGGAGGACAGAGAAGAAATCGAAAAAGTGAAGGAGACGATCTACGTTCAAGAAAATCTTTCGGAAGAAATTTCCCCCATTGTCAAATCACACATTGAAGATTTAAAGAACAATTTCCCGAAAGAATTTCGATTGGTAGTGGACGAAATGATTACGAAAAAAATCGAAAGTTCACAGGAGGAAATTGTCAATGCGATTTACCCCGAGGTGGGTAAGATGATAAAAAAATACGTAGGACACCAGATCCAAATGCTCAAAGAAGGCATTGAGAACCGTATCCGAAATACTTTTGACTCTAAGAGTTTTTGGGGAAAAATGAAAGCCAGATTTGGATGGAGAAAAACCAGCGATGAAATTATCCAATCCTTAGCCGTGCCCGTAGTGGAGGAAATCTTTATCATTCAAAAAGATTCGGGGCTGCTAGCAGGGAGTGCTACGCGCAATGATTTGGTAGATCAGGACGTAGTAGCGGGCATGTTGACTGCTATCAAAGCCTTCGTGGAGGATGCCTTTAACCAAGGCAACGAAGATTTGGAAACTATCGAATATGGTTCTTACCGAATAGTGCTCCAAAATTTTCCGAAGTGGTACATGGCAGTAGCCCTTAGCGGCACACTCTCCTCAAAGGAAAAAGATGAATTGTCCGATCAGATTTTAGATTTTGCTAGTGCCCAGATGCCCCCGCAGTTGGACGAAATAAATGATACTTTACAAAAAGATTTATCCACAAAACTAGAACAGCATTTTATTAAAGAAAAAGTGGCTGCGGAATAAAAGGGCTTCCTTTGGTAAGAAGACTTTCCTTTTTTCCGAAACAAAAAAAATACGATGACGAGTAAAAAAGTGATATTGGCAGGTAGCTTTGGAGTTGGAAAAACTTCATTGTTCAACCAATTTATCTACAACAAATTTGATGACAAGTACTTGACTACGATTGGCGTAAAAGTCAACAAAAAAGTAATAGACTTCGGAGACCGACAACTTTCGATCCTGCTATGGGACATAGCGGGGGAGGTATCACAGGACAAAGTACCCGTTACTTATTTTCTTGGAGCCAGCGGAGTGATCTACGTTTTTGATTTGAGCCGACCTACTACTTTTAAGAATATAGCAGAGGATATTAAGTATTTGCAAGGCATTTTGAAGGGGGGAGTCATTCGGATAGTAG
>JBCCJE010001032.1:0-2187 GCA_039027925.1 Bacteroidota bacterium | reverse complement strand
TAATTTTAGATTTTAAAATTTAGATTAATACTAGGTGTGAGAGATTATTTTTTAAACTAACGTTTTCTTATCTCCATTTCATATTTACAAAGATACATCCATTTTGTTTTTTTATTTTTGGGTAAACTTACTGTTAGTACAAGAAACGCACTCATTTATCTATTTGACGATTCTTTTTAGGAAGGTAACATAGAGAATGCGTTGAAGTGGAAACCGAAAATCTAAATGTTTTACTCCCTTATTCTCTCCTCCCTACTCTTGCTTTTTGCTGGCTATCTCCTGCTTTCCATTCACCTCGACAGCTTCCAACGCTTGTGCGACCAGAGCCAATCACTTGGTTTGGCAATGATCTGTTGCTCCAATTTTTGCATAAATGCCTTGGTGATTTCCCCTTCGCTCAACGCTTTTGGACGTTGGGAAATGACCTCCATCGTCACTTCGTAGTATCCTCTCTTAACCCTATTGATAGCAAAATTGAGTACTGGAAAATTCATCCTCCGAGCTAAGCTATCCGCTCCCCAAAGGCAGGCGGTATCTTGATTTAGAAAATGCACCCAATGCGCTTTTTCCTCCGACCCCCTCGGAGGACTTTGGTCGGCGATATAAATAAAAATAGCGGGTCGTTTGTCCCATCGTTCGATGATGGGACGAGCGATGTCGGGATACAAAACCATTACGTTATCGTGCGTTCGGTATTTTTGGACGTAGGCATCAAGGTATTTATTTTTGATTCTTGCCACCACTCCTACCGTGATGCCCTTGAGTTGGTTGTTGATTGCTTGTACGGCCCACTCCCAGTTGCCGTAGTGAGCGGCAGTGCCGATGATGCACTGTCCCTGATCGTAAAAATAGTCTGGCAATTCTGGATTGATAAATTTGTACCGTTTAGTATTTTCGGCGTCGGTCATGGACATGCCCTTGATGCCTTCCAGCAGTACGTCAGCTAAGTTTTGGTAGGATGCCTCCATCAAGGCTCGAATTTCTTTTTCGTTTTTTTTAGGAAAGGCCTTCTCCAAATTTTCTTTGATGACCTTGTATCGGTATTTTATCACTCGAAAAAAAAGAAACTTCAATCCATCTGATAACCAATAAAGCATTCGGTAAGGAATCCAAGAAAAAACAAAAACCATTATCCTAAAAAAGAGATACGAAATAAACTGCATGGATTTTTTTTCGCAAAATTATTATTTGTATTTCATTCCCAAAATAAAATTCGCTCCACTCCATTTGATAATTTAGTTTTCCTACATTAGCATTGCTTAACCAAATCGTATTACTCATGCCTTCAAGAAGAAAATTCATAAAGCGTTCTGCACTAGGCGGTCTATCCGTCGTTGCGGGTACAGCTTGCACTCCAAACGAAAAAACCAGCACCAGTACCGAAAATAAAATTGTTGACGGAAAATTTGAACCCAAAGTGATCGCTACTTGGAAACCCAACGTCAAAGCGGTAGCTGCGGGTTGGCAAATAATAGCTGATGGGGGCAGAGCACTCGACGCCGTAGAGCAGGGTGCCAAAGTACCCGAAGCTGATCCCGAAGACCAATCCGTAGGTTACGGAGGCCGACCGGATCGAGAAGGCATTGTCACGTTGGATGCTTGCATCATGGACGAGAAGGGCAATTGTGGGTCGGTGTGTTTTTTACAAAACATCAAACATCCTGTTGCCGTAGCGCGCAAGGTGATGGAAGAAACACCCCACGTGATTTTATCCGGCGAAGGGGCTTTACAATTTGCGCTAGCTCATGGCTTTCAGAAAGAAAATTTGTTGACCCCTCAATCCCAAGAGGAATGGGAAAAATGGAAAGTGAAAAAAAACTATAGCCCCGTCATCAATATAGAAAACCACGATACTATCGGGATTTTGGCACTAGACAAAAACGGAGACATGGCGGGGGCTTGTACCACGAGCGGGGCTGCTTACAAAATGCACGGCAGAGTAGGTGACTCCCCCATCATTGGAGCAGGTATGTACGTAGATAATGATGCGGGCGGGGCGGTAGCTACTGGCTTGGGCGAAGCGGTACTCAAAACGTTGGGTTCTTTCTTAGTAGTCGAATTAATGCGGCAGGGAATGTCGCCCCAAGAAGCCTGCGAAGAAGCCGTCCTGCGAATCGTGCGCAAGCAAAACTACGAAGCATTCCAAATTGGATATTTGGCCATGAACAAAAAAGGAGAAGTGGGCGC
>JBCCJE010001031.1:0-2189 GCA_039027925.1 Bacteroidota bacterium | reverse complement strand
GATTAATATTAGGAGTGTACCCTGTGTACGAAAATAGAACTACCCTACCCCGCAATTTGTTCTCTAATCTTTTCTATAACAAAGTGCACACGTTTTCCAACCTCCATCTCCCAAAATTTATTATTAAAAAGGTCACATGCCAAAAGCATAGTAGTACGTGCCCGGAATTTCTTCATACACCCCTTCTAGCATCACTCCACCCTGCTTATTTTTCAAAATATTCATGAGTTCATCTACGGTCGTTACTTTTTGACCATCTACCTTGGTGATGATAAATCCCTCCTGCACGTCGGTATATTTTCGAAGTTTTCCAGCGTACAGTTTAGCCACCTTGATCCCACCGTCAATTTCTAATTTTCTGGCGATTTCACTTTTTACATTTTCAAGGTCAGCACCTAGGATGGAGAGCGTTTCTTTGTGCTCTTTTTCCGCTGTGGTTTTGCCACCATCTCGATCATTGAGCATCACTTCGAATTTTATTTCTTTACCAGTTCTATTCACAACCAGTTCTACTTCATCACCAGGACGGTGTCTTGCTACCATCTCTTGCAATTCGGGAGAAGATTTGATTTTTCTACCTTCCACCTCCACAATGACATCTCCTTTTTTAATACCTGCCGTGCCCGCCGCACTATTTTCAAACAAACTATCTACGTAAACTCCCGAGTTTAATTTTAAGTCCTTTTCTTTGGCAAAATTACCATCCACCGATCTTATCATAATACCCAATACTCCCCGCTGAACGCTACTGTATTGCAGCAAATCTTCTACTATTTTATTAACGATATTACTTGGCACCGCAAATCCGTATCCCGAATAACTTCCCGTTGGACTCGCAATCGCTGTATTGATGCCTACTAGACCTCCATCCAAATTGACCAAAGCACCTCCACTATTTCCCGGATTAATAGCTGCGTCCGTTTGAATAAATGACTCCACAGCAAACTGCTCTTTCAGTATATTAATATTTCGTCCTTTAGCACTAACGATGCCCGCCGTCACCGTCGAGTTTAAGCCCATAGGATTACCCACTGCTAAGACCCACTCTCCTACGTTCACTTCATCGCTGTTCACCAGCGGTAGCGTGGGCAAGCCATCGCCTTTGATTTGGATAACTGCCAAATCAGTAGAAGGATCAGTACCGACTACCGTTGCCTTGAAGGTACGATTATCGTGGAGTGTTACTTCCAAATCGTCAGCATCGGCTACTACGTGATTATTGGTCACGATGTAGCCATTCTCACTAATGATCACACCCGACCCCGTTCCCATTCGTACTCTAGGCGAGCGGTTTCCTCGCGGTGTAGGTCCTTCAAATCTGAAGAATTGACCTCCCCCGTCTCCAAAAAAGTCTCTAAATAAATCTGGCATCGGCGCATTATTGTAGGCTCTTGGACTTGCATTACTTTTAAAAGTTTGCGTGGATTTGATGTGTACTACGGCATCCATTACCGTTTGTGCCGACTTGGTAAAATCCAGCGCAACGAGTTTGCCTTCCTCGTTCAGCGTGTATATTGCCTGACTTGTAGGAGTATTGTTAACATGCTCTATTTTAATTGTTTCGTCTTTGGAGTTCATTAGTTGAAAAGTACTAAGCGTAATTAATGAAACTACCAAAGCGATCATTCCTGAAAACAAAAATTCTTTTTTCATGTCTTGTAATTTTATTGTTATACTTTAAAAAAAATCTGAAATCTATCCGCAGTTTTAACACTACGAAGGCTGATTTTTTGTTATATAAATTTTTTCTCAACTCCCATTCCAATCATCTGCTAAATTTATTTTCTTAAAACTTTCTTAACATTTCCTGTAAAAATGTCAGTCCCCAAAAATGACATTTTTTACATAACACTTAAATTACAATACCAAAAACTGACATTTTTCACATTCAGACCGATTGGCATTTTGATTGTGGATAAATTATAGTCGAAAGTTTTGTAGAAATTCATTTTAATTATTTTTCAAATTCTTTTTGTTTCATTAAGCACTTGTCAAATTTTTAAAACAGAAGTAATTATGAGACATTCTCAGTTGTATAAGGATCAATCTAAACGCAATTCTCATTACACGTTGGATTTTTCTCACCAACAAAAATATATTAACTACACTACCTCGGTAACGACCTTTGAGAATTGGATTTTCCCAAGTGTCAATTCGGTATCTGCAACCTCTGTAGATAATTTTTCTCT
>JBCCJE010001030.1:0-2190 GCA_039027925.1 Bacteroidota bacterium | reverse complement strand
GAGTACTTTAGAATTTTCATTTTGATTTGTTTTTGTTTGTAAAATAAATTTCTGAATACATAACAAACATAAAACAAAAAGTTGAATGATTGGGTATTTATCATCAAAAAGTTTAAATTTTTTAATAAAAACTCATCTCTCCTCACTCATCTCTCCTCACTCATCTCTCCTCACTCATCTCTCCTACACATAACAATAAGCCCAATAAATCAACACAAATTGAATAGGTAGGCGAAGCCAGAGCATCCACATTTTGATTTTCATTCCAGCGCCTTGAGAAGTAAGCATGTAAATGTTGGCTGGGAAAACTGCAATCAGTAGCAGGATGATGCCAATAGCAGCTATTGATCTTGTCTGCGGGATCAACAATCCAACGCCTCCTAAAATTTCGGCAACGCCCACGATGACATTGATTTGTTTTTTCCAAGGTTTTAGCAACGGTGGAGTTATTTTATAAAAAAATCGGGCTTTCGAAAAGTGCGAATAGCCAGCGAATATGTAGAAAAAAGCCATAGGATACAGGAGGACTTCGAGTATGGTCATTTGTTTTATTTTTGATAAATAATGGAAACCGTTAAGGTAGAAGAAGTCCTATAAAAAAAGATTAAATTGAGTTAAGTTTACTTATCCGAAAAAAATAAAATCCCATCTAGTCCAGTTCTATTTAAAAATTGCACACAAAAAATTTCCATGAAAAAAATATATTTCATTTGCCTGTTGGTTATGAGTTTTAGTTGGGGATATGCCCAAGACGAATCAGCCGACGAAGGCTTAGTGTACGATAATCACGTTTACGTAGATTATATCAAATCCGTAAAATTTCATATCCCGGGCGTCGTGGTCAGCTATCCAATCATCAATTTAGGTAGCGGATCTCTCACCTTGTCTTTTGACGATTTGGATGGAGATGCAAAAAATTATATCTATTCCATTGTGCATTGTGATGCCGATTGGACACCATCTGATCTTACGGAAATGGAATATCTTGACGGATTCAACGAAGAGCGTATTCAGGAAACTGCTTTTTCGTTTAACTCCCTCACCAACTATACGCACCATCGAATTACCCTACCCAACGAAGATTTGAGTTTCACCAAATCGGGGAATTATCTACTGAAAGTTTATGACGACGAAGATGATCGGTTCTTGGTTTTGACAAGGAGGTTTATGGTCGTTGATCCCAAGTTTATCGTGCGTGCTGACGTGGTACTCCCTTCGATGGTTAATAAAACGAAAACTCACCAAGAGATCAACTTTGTGATAGAGCACAAAGGCACTCGCATCAATAATCCAAGACAGGAGGTGAACGTCGTCGTGATGCAAAATGGAAGATGGGACAATGCGCTGAAGAAGATTCAGCCTCAACTTATCCGACCTACCTCTCTGGTTTATGAGTTGCTAGATAAAGTTGTATTTCCCGCAGGAAAAGAATTCAGATTTTTTGATTTGCGCTCATTGCGGTACAGGGGAAGTGGGGTCAAGGCAATTGAAGAATTTGACGATGGGTACGATGTGACCCTTTTGATGGATGAGATGAGAGCCTATTCTACTTACTACGAAATACGCGATTTGAATGGATCATTCGTTATCGGAAATGTGGACAACGGAGATCGGGGGGTTGGTTTTAACCTCAATACCAATAATGGAAGTCTTAATGCAGGTCAGCGAGAGGCACTAGAAGCGGCACAGGTAGATATTCTTAGACAGCAATTGATACAAAACGAACAAAGCAATAACCTCCAAGGTGATTACGCAAATGTCTTGTTTTCTCTGGAAATGAACGAGCCGTTTTATGATAAAGATGTTTACATATTCGGAGAGTTGACGGACTGGCAACTCAAGCAGGAATTCAAAATGACTTACCAAAATGTAGTGAATGCCTACGTGGCGGATGTCTTTTTAAAGCAAGGCTACTACAATTATATTTACGCTACTGTACCCAAAAAAGGAAAGAAGATTATTGATACCTCGGAGCTAGAAGGCAACTGGTTTGAAACCGAAAACCAATATACCATTTTGGTTTACTACCGACCATTTGGGGCTAGATATGATCGCTTGATGTCGGCTACTACCATTACGAGATAATTATTACATTGGGAAATTGGCTTTTTTGGAGTCGTGTCTAAAAAAACACTTATTTTTAGGTAAGCTAAGTAGGTCAATTTTTTTTTAAGCAAAACCCCCAATTTT
>JBCCJE010001029.1:0-2192 GCA_039027925.1 Bacteroidota bacterium | reverse complement strand
TTTTGAAAATGAAAATCCAATTTCTGAAATTCCCATCTTGCAAATTTATCTTCAAATTTTTAAAACCCTACGCAACGAAGCGGAAGAACTACATTTCGAAAAATTAGTGAACCTACTAGCCCAACATCAGCATCGCTTTCCGCAACAAGAAGCCAAGGGCATGTACCGCTACGCGCAAAATTATTGTATCCGTAAAATCAATCAAGGAGACCAACAATACTTTCGAAAACTGTTCGAACTCTTTCAGACCCAACTGTCTCACCAAATCAACATGCCCAACGGTATCCTCGCTGCTGCCGACTACAAAAATATTGTAACAGTAGGATTACAAGTCAAAGAAGCCGATTGGGTCAAGCAGTTTATTTTTGATTACAAATCTGCCTTGCGACCCGAACTAAGAGAAAATGTATTCCACTACAATTTGGCTTCCTTCCACTACGGTGTTAAGGATTACGATGCTGCCATCAAACTACTGAGTACCGTAAAATACACCGACATTTATTATGAGATAAGTGGTAAGATCATCTTAGCTAAAATCTATTTTACCCTCGGCGAATACGAAACGCTCCATTATTTCATTGATGCTTTCAAACTTCATTTGTTGAGAAATAAAAAAATCGCTTTTCAGTACCGACAACGCATCATTAATTTTTTGATCCAACTAAAAAAAATCACCAAGCTCAAAGCAGCATTCTCCTACACGAGTCCATCCGTTTTTCAAAAAAAACAAGAAAAGGTCAAGGTACGCTTAGCAACGGTAGAGCCAATTATTGATCGAAGATGGCTATTGAGTAGCCTGATGACGGTGGGCGATAATGTACTCATATCAAATTAATCCAGTAAAAAATAATGATAAAAATGAACATGCGGAGATTAACAATATGATTACCCGCATAGTTTAAGGAGAATAGAATCTTAATACATTAATTTCTGTTATTTTTACGGGAAAAAAATATGAGTCCATTTATTTATCAAAAACAAGAATGGCCCAGATTCCGATGGGATAATGAATATCTATTACCCAAAATAGGAGCGGTGCGAAATCAACAAGGCAAAATTATAGGGTTCATGGAGTCATTAGGTTTCGAGCTACGAGAAGAAGCAAATCTTGAGACACTTACTATTGACATTCTTAAATCCAATGAAATAGAAGGGGAATTACTCAATAGACAAGAAGTAAAATCTTCATTGGCACGACGGTTAGGAATGGATCAAGTGGGGCGGATTCCGTCAGCAAGGAACGTAGATGGCGTGGTTGATATGCTAGTGGATGCCATTGAAAATAGCGATCAAGAACTGACCGAGGAGAGACTGTTTGGATGGCATGCCTCCTTGTTTCCGAGTGGAAGAAGTGGAATGTTTAAAATATTAGTGGGTCAGTACCGAGTAGATACTACTAGACCGATGCAAGTAGTATCGGGAGCATTGGGAAAAGAAAAAGTCCATTTTCAAGCACCACCGTCAGACCTACTAAAATCAGAGATGGACAAATTCATCCGCTGGTTCAATGACGAAAATTATCTCGATGCGGTGTTAAAGGCAGGGATAGCTCACTTGTGGTTTTTAACGATTCATCCTTTTGAAGATGGCAATGGAAGAATGGCTAGAGCATTGACCGATTTGCTATTGGCTAGATCGGATGGCGTGGTTCAGAGATATTACAGTATGTCCTCCCAAATATTAAAACAAAGAAAAGCCTACTACGACATCCTCGAAAAATCACAAAAAAGTACCTTGGATATCACCATGTGGTTAGATTGGTTTATCGCTTGTTTGGCAGGAGCTTTAGATACGTCTTCCGAAATATTAGCCAAGGTGATGAGGAAGGCGAAGTTCTGGAATCAACACGTTCTGGAATCTTTCAATGCCAGGCAAAAATTGATGTTGAATAAATTAATGGATGATTTTTCTGGAAAATTGACTTCAAAGAAATGGGCAAAAATGACCAAGTGTTCGGCGGATTCTGCCCTTCGGGATATTCAAGATTTGATAGCTAGAGGCATCTTAAAAAAAGAAGGTGCTGGAGGAAGAAGCACTACCTACTGTATGGTTTAGGAATGGTTCAATAATAACTTTACATTTTCTACTTGTTCTTTTTCCTTTCTGCTGCGTTGAAAAGCCTTTGATGCTCTGGCATCAAGCAAGCACAGGATGCCCCGCATCGCCTACGTTTTTCGCCTTGCATAAAGAAA
>JBCCJE010001028.1:0-2196 GCA_039027925.1 Bacteroidota bacterium | reverse complement strand
TTTATTTTTAAAACTTTTTGTTGATAATTAAATATTTTTTCAACAATTTGCATGTTTATAAAAAACTTTTCCCCATTCTTAATTTTTTTGTGCGAGTGATTACGATCGAATCTTTTGAAAGATATAGTTTTTATTTTTCGGAAAAATCCGTAGCAGTATTTCAATTCTCCGAGAGTTACATATTTTAATTTAGCTAATTTGAATTTTTTCTTGGAGTAACGAAATTTAATTTTTCTCCCAAAAAAAATCACCTAAGGCGAAAAAATGAAAAGTAAAATGTTATCCACATTTTTTTATGCTTACCAACATTTCGTAATTTGTTGGAATTGCGAACTCTGAAATATTCGAACTAATTTTGTCATCCCCTCGAAATCTTTGGAAGCGGGCAGAGCGCAAAAGAGAACAGGGAGATGAGAGCAGAAACACTATCTTATTTTTTCAAAAAAAGGAAACATGGCAAATACCAACAAAAATTCAAAAAAGGATATAGTTCAGTTGCGAGGGAAGAAAGGCGAAAAGGGAGCTGACCTCGGTGCTTTCGTCTTCGGCAAAGTCCAACCGCAAGCACTAGCCCTCGAAGAAGCTGTTCTCGGAGCAATCATGCTCGACAAGGATGCTCTGCCCGTCATCATAGATATTTTGAGTAAGGAAAGTTTTTATACGGATGCGCACCAAGCCATTTACTCCTCGATGTTGCGTTTATTCGAAAAATCTCACCCCGTGGATTTGCTGACTGTAACAGAAGAATTACGGAAGGCTGGTGAGCTAGAAAAAATTGGTGGCCCCTACTATTTAGTGGAACTAACGAATCGAGTAGCCTCCGCCGCCAACATAGAATACCACGCTAGGATTATTTCCCAAAAACACATTCAGCGAGAACTCATTAAGGTATCCACCAAAATTATTCGGGATGCTTACGAAGATACTACGGATGTAATTCAATTGTTAGACGACGCCGAGCAGGGACTTTTTAACATCACTCAAGATCACATGAATAGTGGATACGAATCCATGGGGACGCTAGCCTCTAGGGCGTTGAAGCAGATGGAAGAAGTAGCGCAAAAAGAAGAAGGACTGACGGGGGTGCCCACCGGATTTACAGATTTGGATCGCCTGACTTCGGGATGGCAAAAATCCGATTTGATTATCGTAGCCGCTCGCCCCGGTATGGGAAAAACTTCTTTCACCCTAGCCTTGGCTCGAAATGCGGCAATGGACTTTAACAAAGGCGTTGCAATTTTTTCTTTGGAGATGTCGAATATTCAACTGGTACAACGGCTAATTTCGATGGAAGCAGAAATATCGGGTAGCAAAATGCGTAGCGGCCAACTCGAAGATTATGAATGGACACAACTCAACGGTGTGATCGAAAAAATGAGTGAAGTACCCATCTTCATTGACGACACGGCGGGCATCAACATCTTCGAACTTCGGGCAAAATGTCGTCGGCTAAAAATGCAACACGATATTCAGATGGTGGTCATTGATTATTTGCAGTTGATGACGGGAGGAGGAGATTCTTCCAAAGGCAATCGGGAGCAAGAAATCAGTATGATTTCGAGAGGACTGAAAAGTCTCGCCAAAGAATTGAACGTGCCCGTTATTGCTTTATCGCAATTGAGTCGGGCGGTGGAGACCCGTGGTGGCACTAAACGACCTCAACTTTCTGACCTGCGAGAATCGGGTGCGATTGAACAGGATGCCGATATCGTTTCCTTTATTTACCGACCTGAATACTACGGTATTCTCGAAGATGAGGAAGGAAACTCGTTAAAATCCGTTGGTGAAATCATTATCGCAAAACACAGAAACGGAGCTTTGGATACGGTGAAGTTAAGGTTTGTGGATAAGTTCGCTAAGTTCATGAATCTAGACGATCCTGACTTCAATGACTTGCCTGCACTTCCGCAAGACAACATTATAACAAGGTCTTCACGGATGAATGATGACGATATTCCGTTTTAGATAAATTCAGCTACTGACTTGTATTTAGCTCTGCAAGCTAGGAATTAATACTTAGTCAGACTCAATTACAACCTTACCTGCTTAAAGTAATTTTTACATATACCTATAGTCAGGCAGGTGTCGTCCCTCTGGGACTTTAAGATTACACGGAACTTCATTTTACTACCCATATATCGCACCTCTGGTGCTCTTAATTTGAAGAGTCCCAGAGGGACAACACATGGGTAGTAG
>JBCCJE010001027.1:0-2199 GCA_039027925.1 Bacteroidota bacterium | reverse complement strand
CTCGTTCAAATGGTAGCCACCGATAGCTTGAATCATAATCTCGTTAGCACCCGATTTGGACTGGAATAAAAAGGCAGGTTTAGCCTGTATTTTATCCGTCAAGTCAATAAAAAACTGACCGTGCAGTAAAAACAAAGATGGATTTTCCCACGCATCTCTTCCGTCCACACTTGCACTTCCCGCTGTACTATCAGCATCTATACTACTATCGTTAAGATGGTAGTCTGCGGTCAAAAGATTATCAGCGGCCAAGCCTATTTCAATGCGCATCTGATCGTTGAGTTGACTTTTTAACAATGCTCCTACATTCATGTCAAAATAGTTACTACTAAACACGGACTCATCCCCGCCTGGTATTTGACCATTTTGAATTTCGTTACCGAAGGTAGCGTTAGCAATATCTACCGATCGATTGGTATATCCAGCTTGTATCCCGAACGTAAATATTGATTTCATTTTGGGATCTAGTGCCAAATGAATAGCTGCACTTCCCATAAACTGGTTAGTCGACAAATCCAACTGCCCGGCTTTATCCGCATACATCATTCCACCTACACCCAACCAACTGCGCTTACCCACCATCAAAATTGGTGCGTCCACATAAAAAGAAGGAGTACGGTAAGGGCTCGAAATCACTCCTCCCCATTGGTCTCTGTAAATGCCACCAATCCTAAAAGTTCCTTCAAACGCTCCCGTGTAGGCAGGGTTAGTAGTCAGGGGAGAAAGATAAAACTGTGTGAAGTGAATGTCCTGTGCATTCATACTTCCCATTATCGTCATAAAAAAGAAAAAGAGTAAACCTTTGAGAATCTTCATAAAAGCGAATAGTTTATATTTGAAAATCTGTTTAAAAAGTGGTGATATGTTGGTTTTCCTTACGCTGTTCGTGTAGCAAAGAATGTCGAAAGATAGGAATATTTGATTAAATCACCTTATGTGAAGGCACAAGATATTTTTAAATACTTTTTTGACCAAAAAATTGATTTTTTTAAATACCTAATCCACGACAATAAACTTGTAAATTATCATTGCTGATTTGCACACGCAATGATACTTTGTATGTCCATTTCTTCCATGCAGCGAAAATGTCCCTTCGGACACGCCTTGAAACCGATTTTTGAGCACGGCCTACACGGTAAGTTTTTCACCTGAAAACTCACATTGTTTTTTACTCCTTTTTTGTAAAAAGGATACATCCCAAACTCTGGAATCGTATTGCCCCAAATAGAAATAATTTGCTTCTGAAAGGCCGCCGCAATGTGCATCATCCCCGTATCGTGGGTAATCACTTTTTGGGCTTGACGGATGAGGAGTGCCGACTCTTTCAAATTTGTTTTTCCACAAAGGTTGATGACATCTTTTCTTTGGAGAAATAGTACGATTTTTTCTCCGATGGTTGCATCTTCCTTTCCGCCAATCAATAAAATTGGAAATTTGATACCCTGACAGATGGCTATGATTTTTTCGGTAGGTAATCTTTTGGTGGCGTGTGCGCCCCCTACGGCGAATACTATTTTACCAGCCGCAGAATATGCACAAGACTGATCGGCAGTCGGTTCAAAAATCAGCGGTTCTAATCCCTCGCCATCGTAAACAACTCCTAGTGGTGCCACCGCCTTCATGTAGCGATGTACGATGTGTACCGCAGGCAGTCGGTTCACCTTGAAGTTGACCATCAACCATTTTTCCCAATTGATTTTATCAAAAGTAAAATACGGAACGGGGAGTCCCCATCGAATCCGCTGCGACCTCAGATTTTTGTGGAGATCAACGATGGCATCATAATTTTGCTGCTTCAATTGATGGAGTACCTCCGATACTTTTTTTTCTATGGTAAAAATACTGTCCACGTAAGGATTATCCTCCAGCAAACTTCGAAAAGAACTTTTGGTGAGATAGTGTACTTCGACGCCCAACTGCTGTTGTACGCATCGAACTACTGGGGTAGTTAGTACAATATCGCCTATCGAGCTGAACCTGATGATGAGTACTTTTTTAAGTTTTTTCTTCGTCAAAGTGTTCGTAATTTTGAGTAGATTTTTCAGGGTCGTGCATGTTTTGATTATATCGGGTTACTTAGAATATCTTTTTTGATAACCTACATATACCAAATATTTTAGCCCCGCAAATTAGAAATTAATATTTTCAAGATCACCAATTGGTTAAACATGATACTAAGGGTCTGCTATTAAATTTTTG
>JBCCJE010001026.1:0-2201 GCA_039027925.1 Bacteroidota bacterium | reverse complement strand
ATTTGAAATACCTGAAAACAAGGTATTTACGGATGTTGCCAAGGGTGAAGTAATAGAGCGACAAAAGTTTATGGGAAAGAATTTTTTAATTACTGGAGCGACTAAAAAGTATAAATGGAAACTCACCGGAAAGTCCGAAAAAATATTGGATTACGATTGTCAAAAAGCTACCTACCAAGTGGATTCCTCACAGCAGTACGTGGCGTGGTTCACTCCTCAGATTCCTGTATCTGCTGGTCCCTTGGGATTTTCGGGATTGCCAGGGATGATTCTAAAATTGGATAGGAACAATGGAGAAATGACAATAGAAGCCACTAAGGTGGATTTGCGAGCACTAGAAAAGAATGCTATCAAAAAACCAAAAAAAGGTAAGCAAGTAACTAAAGCCGAATTTAAAAAAATCCGAGAAGAAAAATTAACAGAAATGGAAGCGGCATTTGGCGGAAGTGGCAATCGAATTTACATCAGAAACTGATGCGTCATCGCTTTCGGTAAGGTGACGATACCTCGGCTAACAATAAGTACACGCGCTCACCAAAACTCCAATCTTTTATTATCTTTTAAAATCTTATACTATGAATTTGCGAATTGTTTTGGCTGCGCTGTGCCTGCATTTTACTGCTGTACTTTTTTCCCAAAATATTACCGTACAAGGAATCTTGGTGGATACTTTGCAAGAGCCGCTCGTGAGTGCTACGGTTGTTTTGCTTAATCCACAAGATTCCACGATGGCGTACTTTGCGATCACTAGACCCGATGGAAATTTTAAAATGAAAGGTGTGAGGACAGGAAATTATATATTTCAGGCTTCCTACGTAGGCTTCGAAAGTAGATATAAAAACTTAAACCTGAGCGAAGAAAAAAGTGCAAAACAAATGGGGATAGTGGTACTTCAGCCCGAAAGTAAACTGCTGAATACCGTAACTGTCAATGGAGAACGTATTCCGATTTTAATAAAAAAAGATACGGTAGAATACAACGCAGGTTCATTCAGCGTAAAGCCCAACGCCAATGTAGAAGCATTGTTAAGAAGGCTGCCGGGGATAGAGGTACAAAAAGATGGAACGATTCGGGCACAAGGAGAAGTAGTCCAATCCGTAAAAGTGGATGGGAAAGATTTCTTTGGTAATGATCCTAAAATCGCCACCCAAAATCTCCCCGCCGATGCCATTGATAAGGTACAAGTTTTTGACAAAAAATCAGAGATAGCTGAGTTTACGGGAGTGGATGACGGCGTGAGGAATAAGACCATCAATTTAAAACTCAAGGAGGGAAAAAAGAAAGGATACTTTGGAAATGTGAGTGGTGGTTATGGCTCAGACAATCGGTTCGAAAGTAAGGCCAATGTGAATCGCTTCAATAAAAAATCACAACTGTCTCTCCTTGGCAGAATGAATAACATCAACGAGCAGGGTTTTTCATTTAATGATTATCTAACCTTTGCGGGAGGTCTTCAGAATGTAATAGCCGACATGGGCAATGATGATGGAGCACTAACTTTCGGAGGCGACAATGATCCTTTACCTTTTGATACTGGCCAGCCACAATATGGTTTTTCGAATACTGCTGCGGGAGGAATTAATTTTAACCAAGATTTTTCTAAAGAGACAGCGTTCTCAGGAAGTTATTTTTACAACAGATTCAGACAAATACAGGATAGCGAATCTTTTCGACAAAACTTTTTGGGCACAACTACTTTTCCTTCAAAACGAATCAACAACCAAACGACGACCAACAGTAATCATCGGCTCAATTTTAAATTGAAAAGTAAGCTGGACACTAATCAGGTTTTGACACTCAGAGGTGGATTCAACGGTAGTGATCGTATCTTTCGAGGAAATTTCAGTAATGAAATATTTAATGTAGAAGAATTGTTAGAAAATACGAGCACCTCCTTCAATGGATCAAGTAATCAAAATTGGAACGCTAACTTAGGCTTGTCTTATTTGCTAAAATTTAAAAAACGAGGTCGCTCGTTGGCAGCGAGCATTACGGGAGGTCTGCGGGATAATGAACAGAATACCAGTATTCAATCATTCAATGCTTTTGGACTTTCTGACGCTGCAACTTCTTTTTCGAATAGTCTTCATCAGGTACAAAATCAAATGGGCGATCAAGCGGATTATGCGTTGCGATTTACATTTACAGAACCTATGGGAAAAGGAGCGTACCTGCAATTTAATTACAATAGAAAAAATTAT
>JBCCJE010001025.1:0-2207 GCA_039027925.1 Bacteroidota bacterium | reverse complement strand
GTCTAAAATGTTCAAGGGAATTTTTTGAGTGTGGCAACAGAGCAATAAGATTGCTTCGAATTTATAACTTACTTGAAAATTTACCAAAATCTACATTTGCAATCTTTTCAGTATGATTAAATTTTGTCAGTTTTCGCTGCTTTCTGTGATTCCTGAGGTTCACTAGGCACGAAGGCACCAAATATTTTTATGATTTTTAAAAAAGGTCTTCGAGTCTCAATACTTCCTCCTAAGATGCTCATTCAATTTTTTGTTAAACGCCTTACCAGAGATATAGACTAAAATTTTATTGGTGCCTTTGATTTTATAAACCACTTGTTTTTCGAAATCTCTAGTCAGTTTTTGTTCTTGTTCAAGTTTTAAAATATTCAGATTTTCGGTATCCGATATTTCTATGATAGGGTAATCTGGATCACCTTTTTTTGTGGGATAATCAGCAAGATAAAAAGCATTATCTAAATAAAAATTCAAACGCTTTAGTACGAAAGGTTGGGTAGTCCGCAATCGCTTCAGATAATCTGCTTCGTAAACTTCGTACAACCTTTTATCAATTTTGAGTTTGGTATCAGTTGTATGCTGACCAAAAGAAAAGATAGGAATAATGAATAATAATGTTGTAAGTATTCCTTTCATGTGTTATGTTTGATTTTTAAGTTTTTTGTAAAATGAAATGCCAAACGTGAAAATAAAACTTAACTCGGAATTATTCCGTCGGATATTTATTAAATGGCAAAAAAATGGGGAAACTAATAAAAGTGGGTTCAGAAAGATGGATGAAAGTAATATTTAAGTTTTAAAGAATTATCGTTAAAATCAAATTTTGGTAAAGAAAAATCTATTTTGAAAAAAAGAATTAAGCAGATCATCAAAAAATTGCCCATTGCTTTCACTAAAAATCAGCAATACGATCAACAAACCAAAGCTGTCATCAAAAGGTGTTTACGATCAGATTCTAACTGTGTGGACGTGGGATGCCACGAAGGAGAAGTGCTAGAATTAATGCTCCAATATGCCCCGCAGGGACAGCATTTTGGTTTTGAGCCGATCCCTGATTTTTTCAAAAAATTAAAATCAAAGTTTCCCCCGAATTGTCATTTTTACCAATTGGGTCTCAGCAATCAAAAAGGCGTCTCCACCTTTAACTACGTAGTGAGTAATCCTAGCTACAGCGGATTGAAAAAAAGAAAATACGATAAGCCCAACGAAAAAGACACTACGCTTACCGTCGAAACGGATTTGATGGATCACGTGATTTCCGATGAGGTAAAAATTGATTTTATAAAGATTGACGTGGAAGGGGCGGAATATTTGGTCCTATCGGGTGCCAAAAATATTATAAAAAAACACCGACCCATAATTGTATTCGAACACGGATTAGGCGGAGCAGATGTTTACGGTGTGAGACCACACCAAGTATTCGAATTGCTACACGAAGCGTGTGGTCTAAAAATATCCACCATGAAAAGATGGCTGAAAGGAAAAGCACCTTTTTCGAAAGCTGAATTTGTGGAGCAGTTTGATAAAAAATTAAATTATTACTTTATTGCCTACCCTTAGGCATGGGAAATGAATATATGTAGAATTTTGACGAAGGGATTTCCCGCCAAAACTGCAGTTATTATTTTTCTATTCCTTAGTGTTCGGTAGCATTGGTGATAGATTCGATGGCTGCCTCCACTATTTTGACATCAGTTTTTATCTGTGAACTAAAATCTTCAAGTAATTGGGTAGTATCCACTTCGGGTTTGCCGTGATGATATACTTCTTCGGTTTTGGCAGCGAGCACACGTAGCTTTTCCAACCCTACGATATTGACCGTGGATTTGAATTTATGTGCCTCAAAGCGAATAGCCTCGTGATTCTCTTCGGTAGAAGCCTTCGCCAAAATACTTAAAACCTGTGGTGCTTGGCTCAAAAATATTTTAGCCATTTCAATCATAAAGCTAGTACTCCCCTTACCTCGCTTCGATAGCTTTTCGATAAAATCATCCATAGCTTTTCTTGTAACATCAGATGCTGATAATGATGAAGTATTTTTTCCATCATGGGCTAAGTTCGGTGTCATTTTCAAAATATTAATTTTATGGAGTTTGCGATAGAGAGGTGGAATCGTAGTATTTCAGTAGATTTCTATAAATATTTCTTATTTGATCTTATAAAATTATCAAATCGTAAAAGTAAGATACGCCTGAAATACCAAACTACAT
>JBCCJE010001024.1:0-2211 GCA_039027925.1 Bacteroidota bacterium | reverse complement strand
TAAAGGAGCACTTTCTGCTGCCCGTACGAGTGATAATATTAATCCACAGCGGGCATCTTCTGGCTCCCAATTTTACGTAGTGCAAGGATCAACTGTAACCGATGATTTCTTGAATCGAATCGAAGCTACACAAAATATCACATACACCCCCGAAGAAAGAGCCCTGTACAAAGAACTCGGAGGTACTCCTCATTTGGACAATCAGTACACCGTTTTCGGTGAGGTAGTGGAAGGTATGGAAATCATTGATCAGATAGCCGCAGTACCCACTGCACCCGGTGACCGACCGATTGAAGATGTCAAAATGAAAATCCGAATCGTTTACGAATAGCTTTTTTTTAATTGAAAAATGACACCCTGTGACCTGTCTTCTAACTTTTAAAGCACTTATTTAAATATGTCTTTTGTAAAAAAAATAATTGGCGTAGTCAGCTTTGCAATGTTATTTTTTGCATCGTGTGCGCCCGTCTCGAAATTTGCTTACGACGAAAATGTAAGTAAAACTGCACCAGCAAAAATTGCATTTGAAAACAACAGTAAAAAAGCAGAATCCTACGAATGGGATTTTGGGGATGGAAAAACTTCTAACGAAGCAACGCCGACCCATCAATACTTCAAGCCTGGAAAATATACTGTCACCCTCAAGGCAATCAAGGAAGGAAAAATCAAAAGTTCTACCAAAGAGATCGTCATCGAATCTCCCGAAGATTGCCTAATCGAAATGGAAACTTCATTGGGTACGATGATTATTCTCCTATACAGCTCTACGCCCAACCATCGAGATAATTTTATTAAACTCGCCGAAGAGGGCTTCTACGATGGTTTGATTTTTCACAGAGTGATTAATGGATTTATGATTCAAGGAGGAGATCCAAATTCTAAAAATGCAGGGGCAAATGCTCAGTTAGGATCGGGAGGTCCGGGCTATCAACTCATGCCAGAATTTGTGGATTCGTTGATTCACATCAAAGGCGCCATCTGTGCAGCCAGAACCAACAATCCTCAGAAAAAATCTTCTGGTTCTCAATTTTACATCGTAGATGGTAATCAGTTGACGGATGACCAACTGGACAGACTGGAAAAAAGAAAAGGGATCAAATACACCGCTGCACAAAGAGAAATGTATAAAACTTACGGCGGAACACCACATTTGGATAAAGATTACGTGGTGTACGGAAAAGTAATCAGTGGCTTGGAGATTATAGATAAAATAGCGGAAACGCCCACCAAGCGAGGAGACCGACCAGTAAAAGATGTCAAGATGAAAGTGACGGTCATCAAATAAATATTTTTAAGCAATCATTGATTAACAAATTGTAATGACTGAAAATCAAGTATTAGGAATTGATGTAGGTGGCTCGGGAATCAAAGGTGCGATAGTAGATGTATCCAATGGAAAACTCCTGACGGAACGTTACAGGCTGCCGACCCCCCAACCTGCCAAACCCAAGGCGGTAGCGGATATCTTCAAAGCGGTAGTCAATCATTTTAAATACGATGGAAAAATTGGAGTTGGTTTTCCTGCCATTGTCAAAAATGGTGTTGCGCACTCTGCCGCAAATATTGATAAAAAGTGGTTGGGAACAGATATTGAAAAATTACTATCGGGAGCTACAGGCTGTCCTGTGTATGTGAGAAATGATGCTGACGTGGCGGGTATTGCGGAGGCTCAACACGGGGCTGCCAAAAAGCAAAAAGGCATTGTGATTTTACTAACTATCGGTACGGGGATAGGATCTGCTATTTTTAATAATGGCAATTTACTTCCCAATTCAGAATTAGGGCATCTCAAGTTCAAAGAGAGTATCGCCGAGCACTACACAGCCGACTCCGTTAGGAAACGAGAAGACCTCTCTTGGGACGAATGGGGCAAACGGTTCAATGAATATCTCCAGCACCTCGATAGAATTTTCTCGCCTAACCTAATCGTACTCGGAGGAGGAACGAGCAAAAAGTTTGATAAATTCAAAGCGCACATCGAGGTGGAAGCTAAGGTCGTGCCCGCCAAGTTACTCAACCACGCAGGGATCATCGGCGCAGCCTCGCTAGTTGCCATCCAAGCCCAAAAGACACTCGCTAGGTCAAAGGAATGAACTATCATCAAGCGCAAAGTAGAAGCGGGGGAAAAAACGCGCGGAGGGTTTAACCGGGTGAAATTTTTTTAATTTTTTAAAAATTTTGAAATAAGTAAAAAAAGCTGATGTGGGGTAT
>JBCCJE010001023.1:0-2222 GCA_039027925.1 Bacteroidota bacterium | reverse complement strand
TTGGTGCGGAGGGGATTTGGACAAAGCATTGAAATACCATAAGCAAGCATTAGAAATTAATCGTCGTATCAGCTATTTGCAAGGAGAAGCAGAGGACTTAGGTAATATTGGATCAGTCTATTCTGAAAAAGGGGATTTGAACGAAGCATTAAAATACCAAAAACAGGCATTAGAAATTAATCGGCGTATTGGCTATTTGCAAGGAGAAGCAGAGAACTTGGGGAAAATTGGAGTAATCTATTCTCGAAAAGGGGCACTAGACGAAGCATTGAAATACCAAAAACAAGCATTAGAAATTAATCGTCGTATTGGCTATTTAAAAGGAGAGGCTGCTAACTTAGGTAACATCGGATCAATAATTTATGCGGAAAAAAAAGACCTCGATGAAGCCTTAAAATATTTAAAGCAAGCCTTAGAAATCTTTACAAAAATAGGTTACAGTAAGGGTAAGAAAACCACCTCTGATAAAATAGTAGAGATAAAGGCACAAATGGAATAGCTATTGAGGAGTACTCCATCACCATTTTATATCCCCGCAAACTACTAAAAGCAATCACTAAAGAACTACTCATCACCAACCCCCCACCTACCACACCCAAAACCAAAACCTCCTTCATCTCCTCCAAAATCCAAACACCTACCTCCATCAACATCTCCAAATCTCCTCCCAAAATATCAATAATCAACTCTACTAAGATGATGTAAACACCTTGTTGTAAAAAACGGGGCGTGCTCCACACTTTTCCAAAAGATAAAATCAAAACGGCTATCATCTCAAAACCTACGCCTAACATTCCATCTATTCCAATGCCTAGTAGTTGGAAGATGAGGTAGCAAACAGGATGGCAAAATAATTTTTTCATGATAGCATTTGTATTTGCTATCACTTATGCCAACGGGAAGCCAAAAATATAACTATCTGAAAATCAACTATTTATGAGTAGAGCAAAGTTAATAAAGTGTTCGAAATCGAACATTTATTGTACGGATATGATAATATTGAAGCAACTGACGAACCTACGGACTAGGGGCGTCAGGTTGCTACTTATAATTCTTTTAGGTCGAATGGGCGTTGTTTAATTGGCACTAATCAATTCCCCCGTGCCCGTGATTTTTACATTGATGATCGGATTGCCTCGGTAGTAAACATCTCCACTTCCCGTGATCTTCACCTCCAAGTCATCTTGTACCGTAACCTCCGCATCCCCCGATCCCGAAATCCTCACATCTCCAATGAGCGACTCCAATCCGAAAGCCTCCAAATCACCGCTACCGTTGATTTTAGCATCAAGTTGTTGTGCAATTCCATCCACGGTAATTTTTCCGCTTCCAGAAATTCTGGTATCAATTTGCTCGGCGTCGGCAATGGCTACGTCAATGTTACCCGAACCGTCAATTTTCAGATCGAAGTGATTGCCCGTAAATTCATTTTCACCAATAATATCTCCCGAACCAGAAACCTCTAGTAATTTGACTTCGGGTATCGTGACATAAAAATTCAATTTGTGAAAATTGCGCTGGCACTCCTCAAACTCGATATCCCATCTGCCATCTTGAATGTCCAATTCGATGTTGTCAATGATATTTTGTTGTCCTTGTATGATCACTTGGAAGTCATTGCTCTGGGTAACAAAAACGTTGGATGAGCCCCTTAACCTGATGCTGTGAAATAATTCTATGTCTAGTATCTGCGTCACCTTATCGCCTTCCCCTCGGATACAATTGAACAATCCGTTGTTGCCATTATCCTGGCAAGCGGTCATGAGCAATACCATCGCAAGAATGACCGAAGACATTTTTAGCTCTTTCATCATTTAGTTTTTTATTTTTTTAAAAAAGTGATACCGATGAGGTTCTTGATTTTTTAGGAGTAACGATTTTCATTTGGTAATTTGCTTGTATGACGACTTGAACTGGTGAATACCCCTAAGTCCTACACCATTTTTTTAAAAGAATATCTCACACCACAATACAAAAGCGGGTTTCTTTCTGACGAAGGAAACCCGCTTTGCGTAGTTCTATGTTTACTCTGTTTTTCTTATACTGTAGTTCAGTATCGTTTTTGACTTTAAGTTTTAACGGTAGTGGGATAGTCCAAAAAAACAGTCTTATCCTACCCAAGTATATCCACCGTTGTTCTTCTGTGATTTGGCTTTAATCTGTCGGGAGGTAGCGGTGGTCATACTTTTTAGGTTCAAATTGGGTAATTTTACTTTTTGCTT
>JBCCJE010001022.1:0-2224 GCA_039027925.1 Bacteroidota bacterium | reverse complement strand
CGCAAAAGCTATCAGCATAGCGATAGTCAGCAAACCTACTAACGGAATCCACCTGCCCCATACTGGTAAATCGGGATTTTCTTTTTCAAAAGTTTTGGAATCTAAAACGATTCTGTCTTGCTTTTCTAATGCCAACGCCTCTTTCTCCAACGCAGCTTCTCTTTTTAATTGGGCTATTGCTTCCTCGCTGTATTGTAGGTCTTTTGCTAAAAATTCTTGATACGCTTTGTAAAACTGTTCTTGCTGCCAAGCATCTTTACAAAGGATGGGTGCCAACAAATATTGTAGCTCTTCCCTACCCTCCTTGGAAAGTAATAAGGAAAAATTCGCCTGTAAGAGTTGATTGACTTGCATGACTTGGAGAGGCGAAATTTGGAATTTCGCACTTCGGGTCAATCGGTCAAACAGCCGTTGAAAAGGAAGTTGGTTATGTTGGTGCTTTGGCGTAATGGCTTAATCGTTTTGTTCTTCGTTGGAATCTTGAACTCCTTTTATAAATTTTTCAAATGCCTTGAAATCACTTTCCGTTTTCGCTAGTAACGAAAGATTATCGAGAAACCATTGTTTGTCAAAACCATTTTCCGTTTCCAGCATTTTAGCTGGATCTTCATTTAGCAATTTGACAAAAGCCACTAATTCGGCAGTAGCAGGTTTTTTTCGAATAGCTTCCTTCCGAAGTTCTTGAAAATAGGTTTCTATTTTCGAGACGTTATCTTTTACCGTTTGGGAAATATCCTTAGGCAGTTGCGCGTATAAAATCTCTAACATCTCCTTCCCTTGCGGAAATCCGATATGGTAAAATACACAGCGTCGGAGAAATGCCTCGGGAAGATTTTTCTCTGAGTTGGAAGTCATTATGATGACGATACGTTGATTGTTTTTTGCTCCCTTTTTAATTTTTTTCCCATCCAATTCTTTTACCTCAAATTCCTTGTTCTCTATTTCATTCAAAAGATCATTGGTGAAATCTCTAGGTGCTTTATCTATTTCATCAATCAAGACCACATGACTACTTTCGAATTTATCGTCCGAACCCATTTTAAATACATTCCCGTAATCTGATTGTTTTTGGGAAAGGACGATAGCCTTGCCTAAGGCTTGTAAAGTGAGAAAATCTTTGGTGGATTTTTTTTCATCAGAGGCATCTCGTTTAATATTGGCATCTTGAAAATGTCCAATGGCATCGTAGGTATAAAAAAGATCCCTAGCCGAAGAGGTCGTCTTAGTATTGAACTTCAGGGGGGCAGCAGCAAACTTGGGTTCGCCTTCTTTAGCATCTTTGGTTTGCTGATGGAGTAGCCACGCCAAGTGTTTTGCTAAGAGGGTTTTCCCTGTAACGGGTTCTCCCGTAAGGAGCAGCGGTTGAGCAAATTTCATCGCCACATTGATGGCTTTGGCTAGTTTATCATCTAAAATATAATTCCCATCTTCAGGGCGAATGCTGATGATTTCACTTGGAATTTCGACTTTGTTTTTTTTCGTCATTATTGATTTCGTTTATGATTTCTTCGAGGAGTTCTTGAACATCTAGCATGTACATTTCTTCATCGGTCTCTTGCATCCATTTCTTTTTAGCTCGGATAAAAGCAGATTTTCTTTTCCATAGGGATTCATAGTCCGTAAACCATTCCTCAATATCTGTATTCTTTACCATACCTAACTCTGGAATTTCTAAGGTATATTCCGCCACTTGCATGGAAGATTCTATTTCTTCTTTTATCTCTGATTTTTCTTCGTCGTACTCTATTGAATAAAAAAAGAAAAACTCTGGGGTATCTTTGGGAATATCTCTCAAACAGAATTCTTCGATTAGCCACTTAGCCATTTTTGGGGTTACATCCTTATCCCACCTCACTTCTGGAATCGAGATGTGGATACACACTTTATCGTTCGAGCTGAGCTTTAGCGTACTATTCTCCAAACCATAGCCTAGACATTTTCCTTCCATCTTGGCAGATTCATCGAATTTTACCCCCAACTCTTTTAAGAGCAATCGAGGTAACTCAATCTTTAAAGCCGTTTCCTTTTTATCTTTTGGAAATTTAATACTGAAGGCTTCTACCTTATAATCCAATTCGACATAGTTAGATCTGAAATCTTGATCTTTTCCCTTTAGCCTTATAACAAATTTTTGAAAGAGTCCTTCGTGCGCTTGGAGATCGCCGCCATGAAAATAAAAGAAGTGTAACCGTTTATCTGCTGGTTTTCTCTCATTATAAAGTTT
>JBCCJE010001021.1:0-2234 GCA_039027925.1 Bacteroidota bacterium | reverse complement strand
CCTTTCCAACCCTCTATGCCACCAGGCTTACACTACGTCGTGCCTTAGCGACTTTGTGGCTACTCATTTTGAATGACACTAAGACTCTTAGTTTTATAATTATTTTTCCGAATTCAGAATTGCTGAATCTTTGTTACTTTTCTATTTTGATTTCATTAAAAAATATTCGTAAGGGGTAGTAAATGTGACTCCTTCATTTTTTAGAAATAGTATGATCTTCTTAAAATTTTCAAACCGATCTTTATCTTCTGCCCAACTTCTTGGATGTCCTTGAATCACTAAGATTGGTTCGTGCCTGAATTGTTCGTATCCTTTTTTGAATTTTTTAAAATCAGGTTGATGTACGGGATATTCAATGTTCACTTCAGGAATTCGATTAAGCAAAAATTTATCAGTCGCAGTATTGGTTTCCTTGTACAACCAGATTTTCAAATCTGGATTTTGAGCCAAGACTTGAGTAGTAAGTTCATCCGTCGAATTATAAGGTGCGCCAAAAGTACGAAGCGTGATGCCTAATCTTTCTTTGGCTAACTCCTGAGTTTTGGTAATGCTCATTGCTTGAGCCTCCATATCTTTTCCTCTAAATTCTCTAATCTCCGTTCCATTTTCTTTTGCCCGACAATGACAAAATCCGTGATTCCAAATTTCGTATCCTTCTCTTTCTCTAGTTTTTATCCAATCGAAATAAGCTAAGTTTTCTTTTTCTAATGATTCACCGATCAACCCAATCGTTCCTGTTACTTTTTCCTCATTTAAAAATTCAACAACCATTTTCCAACCTTTATGTACCTCGTTGTTTTTACACCATAAGTCATCCAATTTTAAAATGATGAGTGGTGCCGCATTTTTGGTTGGCTTGGTTGGACTATTTTTGGTGGAACTACAGCTAAAAGCTAGTAGTAAGAAAGTTATTTGGAAAAATAAAAATCGAAAATTCATAAACTATTTAATTCATTCATTCATTGATAGCCCCCGAAAGTTCCACTAACTTTTTGAATCCATCGGCATCTTTCACCCTATTTCTATCTCTTTCCCATGTGGATAAAAACCGATACCGAACTTCATCTTTAGCATTTTTAAAAATATAAGCATGACTTAACTCATCATCAACTCGCTCGGGCTGATACTTTTTTTCTGTTAAAATTGCCATCCCCAATTGCTCTTCGTGAAAGGATTGTTTTCCCCAGTTCATGGCGTAGAAAAAATCGGAGGTTTCGCTTTCTATAATTTCAGGTAGGTGCTTGACGATGCCCGTAGCAAAATTCATCCCTTCGGGTAATGCTCCGTTGATGACTTTTAAGTGAATTTCGGACCAAGGCTGTCCTGCTCCGATACTCCAATCTTGCACCAAGTCAAATGTCTGCCCCTCAATCTTTAGATTTTTAAAAGTAGTTCTTATCGTAGATGTAGAATTATTGTTATCCATAATCTCAATTATTTTCTCTTCACCATCTGAAAGGGTATAGAGGGTATCCTGATAAAAAATAGCAGGGCTGCCTAACCCCAGAGAGTTCCCTACCTTCAAGATGTCGGATCCCCAATTCATGATGTCGTGATATTGCCAACTTACCGTATCCATCACCAAATCTGCTACTGTTTTTCCATAAATATCAAAGCGGTGCCGACTGTCGGCGTAGTAGCGATAAGCCACTAAATCATTTTCTAGTACTGGTCCTTCGAACATGATCCATTTGCTTTGGGTGGCGAGGTTTTGTGGAATTGTGATTTTAGTTTGGGCAACGTAATCGCCTGTCATTTTATCCTTGTCGCTTGGATCAAATGCAAATGGTTGGGTAAGGAGGAGGGCTTGGGTTTTTTTAGTTGGTTGGGTAGGGGGGGTATTTTTTATGGCGACCTCATCACCTTGCGTTTTTGAAGTATCACACGAAATCAATGAAATATTGATGAGTAAAAGTATTGTTATAAAAAATAGATTTTTCATTTTGTAGTTGTTGTTACCTGTGCCTGCCTGTCGGTAGGAAGGTGTTTTTTTTGGACTTTTGTGATTTGCAATTGTGTTGTTTTTTCTACCTATGTGTCGTCCCTCTGGGACTTTGATGATTTGTAGATGTCTTGTTTTTTCTACCTATGTGTCGTCCCTCTGGGACTTTTATAATTTGTAGATGTCTTGCTTTTTCTACCTAGATGTTGTCCCTCTGGGACTTTTGTGATTTATAGATGTCTTGTTTTTTTACCTAGGTGTTGTCCCTCTGGGACTTTTGTAATTTGTAGAT
>JBCCJE010001020.1:0-2236 GCA_039027925.1 Bacteroidota bacterium | reverse complement strand
CAACCGAAGTAAACATAGTATTTTTATCGGTAAAGAAAAACTTTTGTTACAAAAAGTTTTCCACAGCTGATTGTTTTTTCAAAAATGTAAATACATTGTTTTTTAGAATAGCTAATAGATGATTCACAAGGTGTGGAGTCCGTACTCGTAAAAGTAAATGTATTGTTTTAAAACTATTGATTTTTTATAACAATGTATTTACGATTTTGCATTTTCCCATTTTACTACAAAGCCCAATTGATGATTTGTAGTACTCATATCCTCCAATCCCCTGTAACTGTCATTTTATCTAAAATTATACTTCAAATATCAGAGATAATCTACATTTGCAAAACAATTTGGATGACCTATTTGTATAAAAAAAGGTTTAACCCGTAGTAATTATTTTATCAACTAATCTCTTAGGATTAAAATTTTCGAAAATTATACTCGAACATGAAAGATTTTTTCAAATTCACTTTTGCCTCCTGTTTGGGAATGTGCCTAGCAGGAGTTGTTCTCTTTTTTTGGGGAAGCGTAAAGATTACCTCCGCCGTGGCGGGTATGGTAGGCGGTGAAGAAGTTGCTCCAAGCACCAACCCCAATTCCGTACTTAATGTTACTCTCGAACTTCCCGTACCAGAAAAGACAAACAATATAGAAAATAGCCAATTCGGTTTAAAAATGGATGATGTCTTGGGCATACACGATATTGTGAGAAGTATTCGCTTTGCCAAAAATGATGACAACATTCAGGGCTTAATGATTAATATGAATAGCATGAGTATCGGTCAAGCCAATGCTTCCTACCTCCGACGAACCATCGAAAACTTTAAAGAGAGTGGAAAATTTGTGCTGGCCTACAGCTCGGCGTACTCCACAGGATCTTATTATGTAGCCTCCGCCGCCGATAAGGTGTATATCAATCCGTTCTCGGTGATGCAGTTCGACGGCTTCTCGGCTACTATTCCATTTTTCAAAGGAATGTTAGATAAGTTGGGTGTTAAGATGCAGGTCAAATACGCAGGACAGTTCAAAAGTGCTACCGAGCCATTTCGTCGCTACGATATGAGCGATCAGAATAAGCTGCAAGTACGAGCCTATCTCGAAGGGATGTACAAGGTTTATCTCGACGATATTGCTGCCTCACGAAATATGACGCCCGCTCAGTTAAGGGACATAGCGGATGCAGGTATCTTGTTACAATCCAAAGAAGCCGTAGAAAGTGGATTGGTAGATGCCGCCAAATACATGGACGAAGTGCTAGAGGAAGTAAGAGAAAGGTTGGGCTTAGGGCAATCGGCTAAGATTCCAACTGTGGAACTCTACGACTACGCTGACGTAGCGAAAGCTGGTAAAGATTATAGTTCTTCCAATAAGATAGCGGTAGTGTACGCCGAGGGGACGATAGTTGACGGAGAAGGTGGTCTTGGTAGCATAGGTGGAGATAGTTACGCTCGTATCATCCGAAAGGCAAGACAAGATGATAATGTCAAAGCCATTGTACTCAGAGTCAATTCGGGCGGTGGTAGTGGTATGGCTTCCGAAAATATCTGGCGCGAAATCGAACTAGCTAAAGCCGACGGTAAAACTGTGGTAACTTCTATGGGCGACGTAGCTGCTTCGGGAGGGTATTACATCGCTTGTAACTCTGATGCTATATTTGCGCAGCCTAATACCATCACGGGTTCTATTGGTGTTTTTGCAATGATTCCGAGTTGGGAAAAAGGTATGAAAGAGCACTTGGGGATTACGGTGGACACGGTAAAAACGACTCGCTTTTCCACCAACATCACACCGTTTTTTGATCTAAGCCAAGCGGAAGGAGACGAAGTCCAAAAGTACATTGATAATTTTTACGATCACTTCCTCAAGCGAGTAACGGAAAGTAGGGCTACGCTCGCCTCTACTGAAGATACCCACGAAATTGCGCAAGGTCGGGTTTGGACAGGAGAGAAAGCCCTCGAAATAGGGTTGGTGGATAAGCTAGGGACACTAGACGAAGCAATTGCTTTTGCTGCTGACAAAGCAGGGATTCCAAATTATAGGCTCAAAGAATTTCCTCAGGTCAAAGAACCTATACAACAATTCCTAGATGAATTTATGGGAAATGACGGTAAAGAACCACTCGCCAAAGCGATAGTAGATCATTCGCTCGAAGCGGAATTGGGTGCTATGTATCCTCACGTTAAAGCCCTCAAAGAAATGATGCAGACGCAAGGGGTACAAGCACGTATGCCGTATATCATTAATTTTG
>JBCCJE010001019.1:0-2237 GCA_039027925.1 Bacteroidota bacterium | reverse complement strand
TTGTTATACAACATCCCTCGAAAATTTTTACCGAGGTAAAATCAAAATCTTGATTTAAAAATCCTGACAACCGCAGTTCACTTCCCGAAGTTTAAGAACAGGCATCACTTATTACTCTCCTCTCCTTCTATTTTCCCAAAAACCAAATTCATCCCGAATCTAAAATTCACATTTTGCCCCCTCAACGGCTTAAAGATGGGAACGATATTATCGGAAGTAGCATAAATCTGAACTGGGCCTAACTGCACGGTAGTACTCAATCCTAGATTATTAGCACCGCCTTCCACGTTGGCGTACTGCGCACCGAGGCTGAATGATTTTCCAAAATCTTTTCTCACATTGAGTGCTACCGCCGTAGTTAGCTCAGAATGAAATCCCTGCGCAAAAAATAGCGCACCTACCGTCAACTTTGGCCGCACCTCGTAAGTACCACTCAGGTAGAAGGAAGTAGGAAGTGTCGTACTAAAATTTTCGGAAGTCGTCTCAAATTCAAAAGTCTGAGCGATGGTATCCAGTATCTCCTCCGTATCGAGTGTGCCTTCGTCTATGATGGGTTGGAAGTCCAATCCCTCAAAAGTAGTGATGCCATTGCTGACATAATTATATACATTATCTTTCCAGTTGATTTTTCCAATATTTAAAATGCTCGTTTGGATGGTCACCTTATCCGTCAAATCCAAACTGGCCCCAAGATCAAACGCAAAACCTTGATTAGGCCCCGATAAGTCCAATTCAAATTCATCGAAGTCAAAAAAATCACCCGCATTAATATCACTCTCCGGCAAGCCCGACGTATTGATTCTGTAATCCGTTTCTCCCGTCAATTCGTACCCCACAGGATCGGTATAAATTGAAGCTCGGCTATTGGCAGTAGCGTAGGTAGCTGTACCCAATAGGTACTTTAATCGAGTACCTAGCGTCAGCCGCTTACTCACTTGGTAGCCAACATTCACTCCGTACTCTTGGTAGGCTAGCATGTTTAAGGAAGGCGCAATGTTGATGGTTTGACCTACGAACTGCGCATTGCCGCCCCAACCAAATCGTAGCATCGCCTGCGGAAGGTGTTGATTCATGTGCACCCTAAAACCGTGGCTGATACCAACTTGAAATTTTTTAGCTCGAAATGCGAACGAAAAAGTTTCCACCCGAACATCGCCCTGAACATTCCATCCCTCAGAACCAATTCTACTTACCAACTCATCCATATCCAAATAAAAATCTTGTTCTCTTTTTTCCAACACACTACTTGGTCGAAAAGCCGAATTATACACCCCTGCGTACACCGACGGCAGCAGGGATACATTTATTTTGTAATCACTAAATGCGGCGGGGTTTGTCAGATTACTTTGCAAGGTATTGGATAGGAAGTGCGTTCCTAAATCTAGCTGTGCTTGACTAGCAAAAAATCCCAACGCACCAAGGATAAAAAGTATGTGTTTTTTCATTTTATACATTTTCTTTAAAAAGTTTGAACGAATTGTGTTTGGATTTTACTCTTTGATTTTTGCCTTCACTCCCAACTGAAAGTTCATCTCGTAGTCGGTATAAAATTTGGCTGCGGTAGCTCCTCCGTCGGTAGTGGAGAGGGTCGAGCGAATAGCGATTTGGGTAGCGTTATCAAAATTTCGGATACGGCTCTCGGATACCGCTGCGATGTGCTCACCCGTAGTCTTACTCGATACCTTTCCAGTAGCGTCCACCTTTGCGGAAGGAATCAACGCACCTCCTACCTCTTGGAATAAAGAATCCAATACCACATCGTTAGCGTCCAAAAAATAAACCTGAACACCAGCATCAATCGGTAATCCATTTTCAGTTATTAATTTGAACTCGGCGTCTTGGATGTTTTCAAAAATATCCGTATCCAATTCCGTCACTGTTTCCAGTACAAAATGCTCCGCCTTGAAGTGCACGGGAATCTCTATTTCTAAATCTATATCGAACCGATTGTCGTATTTCACAAAGCCCTTCACGCTCGGATCATTCTCTGGATTCGAGATGGCTTGCATCGAAAATTGAATTTCACGGGGAATATTTGAAATCACTTCCGCCAGATTAGAATTGGAATTATTTATCTCCACCCTAGTCGTTTTTATTGCCCCTTCTTCTACAATAGCAGGAAACTTGAAATCAACTCCATCATCCAAAACGGTAGATAAATTCATCATTCCGCCAGAGACTGTATTAGCCATCATACTATTGGCAGTCATCCTGATGGGTACTCCGAAGCTATTGGT
>JBCCJE010001018.1:0-2238 GCA_039027925.1 Bacteroidota bacterium | reverse complement strand
TCAAAAGACGAAAAATTATCAATGGTCAGTTCTTCCATTCCCGCCGCTTCGATTCTTTTTTGAAAAATCCGCTTTGTACTTCGATAATGAATCTGTTGTTCGATGATGCAACTCATCAAATCGTGAAATACATTTTGCGTACTTTTTATGTCGGGAAATGGAATTTGCAGGATGATGTCCTTGAGGATGGCATCGCTAGAAGCTAGATGATCTTTGATTTTTTTATTCATGCTGAATTGCCCATTTGAGAAATAAAAGCAATTTTAATAACAGCGTTTAAGGTGAGATTGTTTTTTTAAGGACTACGGCTGCTTCGCTGACGGATTGTACGATGCTACTTTTACCAAGCGTGGTTTCGTCCACCGTCAGCGAAGCGTCCGCCCAATGCCTCAAAGAAACCTACGGCGTACTAACTTTACGAATACTTTAGCTTTCTTCTTTTTCTTTCTGGATGTCCAATCGTAGATATCGCCGATGTTAGCGAGGTAGTCTTTGGCATCTTCGAAGCTGTTCAAATTATTCAAGGTATTCAAAGCATCCTTTAGTGCATCTCCGTTGCCATCGAAAAGTTCGTTGGTAGTGAGGATGCGCTCGTTGATGCCCATCGCTTTTCTTAAATCTTTGAGGGGGGCATCACTCAATCGTTCTGACAAGTCCGTCGCTTTTTTAAATTCGAATAATTCCTCCATCTCCTCACTCATTTTAGATGGCTTCGGGGTAGGGGGAGGAGGTGGTGGTGGCGGTGTCGCTTTTTTTATAGGCTCTACGCGGATGGGTTCAGTCTTCACTTCTTCTCTTATAACGACCTTTGGTTTTTCCACCACTACGGGTTTTGGTGCAGGCGGTGGGGTAGGGCGTGGAGTGGGTTCGGGAACGACTTCTACCTTGGGGGGAGGTGGCGGTGTTTGGACAATGCGCTCAACTGGCCTTGGGGTTTCCTTTACCCTTTGCACTTCTTTTGCTACTCGCTGTGGCGTTCGGAGTGGGGTAGGTTGCGCTCCATTTTCGGGAAGAAATTCTTCGTAAAGTGATTTGACATAATTGCGCATCAATTCTTTTTCGATTTCGGAGACGTGATCGTCCATCGTCATGCTCTGAAATAATCGGTTAATTTTTTCCAAAAGAATTTTTGCTTGCTTGGTATTCATACGGTTTATCTTTTTTAATTTCACATTGTAAAACGGGATAGAAGATCAGCGATCTACAAAAGTTAACATTATTGTTTATTCTAATCTTCACCATTTTACTATTTCGCAAAAATAGCTAAAGTAATCAAAACGAAAAAGAATTGATAAGAACAAACAAACTCTCGATTGACGAACCACTAACCATACCTATCAAATTTCGTAACTCGTCAACTGCAGCCTGTAAAAATTAAGCAAACATGTTTTTAGAACCTCATTTTAAAGGGCAAAGAAGTGGGTGGATTGAAGTGATCTGCGGCTCTATGTTTTCGGGAAAAACGGAAGAACTCATCCGCAGACTGAAGCGCGCCAAGATTGCTGGACAAAAGGTAGAAATATTCAAACCAGTAACCGACACAAGGTACGATGTAAAAAATGTGGTTTCGCACGATGCCAATTCTATCCTCGCTACTCCTTTGGATCATTCCACAAAACTCCTAAAACTCACGGAAAATGTGAGCGTGGTGGGTATTGATGAGGCTCAATTTTTTGACGATGACCTACCCACAGTTTGTCAGCAATTGGCACTCAAGGGTACTCGAATCATTATTGCGGGTTTGGATATGGACTACAAGGGAAAGCCATTTGGCCCTATGCCTAATCTGCTAGCCGTTGCAGAATACATCACTAAGGTACACGCCATCTGTCAGCATTGCGGAAATTTGGCTACCCATTCTTACCGACTGACCGACGAAGCCGGGACGGTTATTTTAGCCTGCTTCGCCTCGGTAAAACCATAGGTGACAAGGACATTCACTCGGCCCGCGCCCAGTTCCGCGGCGAGCGCACGCAGCTTGTTCCTCATCCCCTCCGGCGCTTTTTCCCCACCAAGGACAATTAATCGCAAGGGTTTACAGGACACACCCGACTCCGCAGCTTCCTGCAGCATGTGATAAACAAAAGTGGGCATGCCAATGAGCACTTCGGGCTGGATTTTCTCCAACATGGCAACGTTCCCCGTCGTGCCCATGACCTTGCCTCCTCCGGTTCCAACACAGAAAGCGTTGCTTCCGATCGAGGCGTAATGCACCTGCCAGAATCCCAAATGCGGGGC
>JBCCJE010001017.1:0-2254 GCA_039027925.1 Bacteroidota bacterium | reverse complement strand
TTAAACAAGTCTTTTTATACAGATTATAATGTACTAACCAATTTTTATCAGAAAATGTTTCAAAAAAAGTGTTAATAAATCAATAAAAAATTGGTTAACTGTATTTTTCTTTATTTTATCAAGAAGGACTACTTTCAGTCCCTGTGGCCACCACTACCCTTTCTTCAGAGTTACGGGTATTTCTTTAATTTTTCCACTCCTGTTGATGGTCAGCGTGACAGTATCTCCAAGGCGTTTTCTTCCCACTAATTCTTGCAATTCAGGGGCGGTATTCACTCGTGATCCATTTACCTGCGTAATAACATCATTAGGTAAAACACCTGCGTACTGAGCCGCTCCTCCATCTACTGTTTTCAAAACAACCACACCTTGCGTAATGTTCAATCCCAACTCATCTGCGTAATCATTATCTAAATCTGCAATGTTGATTCCTAAAAATCCTCGTTGGTAAGAACCATACTCGATGATGTCCTCTACGATCTTTGTCATAATATTAACGGGTATCGCAAAAGAATAACCTTGATAACTTCCTGTACGAGTAGCAATTGCCGTATTGATACCGAGCAATCTACCTTTGGCATCCACTAATGCGCCTCCACTGTTACCAGGATTGACGGCTGCGTCCGTTTGGATAAAAGATTCTATCGCAGTATTGCCTTCGATGATGCCGATGTTTCTTCCTTTAGCCGAAATGATCCCCGCAGTGACAGTAGAAGTCAAATCAAAAGGATTACCAACTGCCAAGACCCACTCTCCAACTTTGGCTCGATCCGAATCTGCTTTTTTCAATACGGGTAACCTTCGTCCTTCTATTTTTATGACTGCTAAATCCGTTTGGGTATCAGTTCCGATGATCTCCGCTTTGTAAGTTCGATTATCATTCAAGGTTACTTCTAGGCTGGAAGCACCTTCGACTACATGATTATTGGTCACGATGTATCCGTCAGAACTGTAGATCACTCCCGATCCCGTTCCCCCTCGAAGCCCTTGATCTGGTCTTCCAAAAAAGTATTCGAACGGATCATTAGAGGAAGATTGAGAACGGCTTCCCGAAGTTGCAGTAATGTGTACCACAGAGGGCATTGATATCTCGGCAGCTTCTGAAAAGTCGAAAGGGGCAGTCAAAGAGCCAGCTTTTAGATTTACGTTACTGCGTGTAGAAACAGTTTGAGCAACCTGATCTACGGATGCGGGAACAATTACTTTTTCTTGTGATGATGAAGTGTTGAGCAAGTAAACGCCACTTAGGGTAATTAGACCACCAACTATTCCAGCAACAACTAGCGAAAAGAAATTCTTCATGATGTATGACGTTTTATATTTAAAAAAATAATATTACTTAAAATTAGGTATTAACGATTTTTTGTAAAATTATCCTTTGGAATAATTGCAAAAATAACGGTATTGCCTTATGTTTGTTGATAGACCAAATTGCTTTAACAGGAAATTAACACCCGTAGAAAATAGCTCATCTTTCCTAATTCTTTTCCTAACCAAATACATGTTATCACATTCCCTGACCCGATTCTGAACAAAGAACGAATTATGGAGTAAAAGATGCTTATTTTCTATTGATTACAAAAAGAAAAATAACTACCATTACCATGAAGAATATGCTTCTTCACACCAGTCTAATCGAAGGGTTGCTTCGACCCGAATCTGATGTTGAACATGAACTGATACGAAACGCCGAGTTTCGGAAAGGGTTATTCTGGGGAAAACCTCGCTTCGGACATCCAGAAGGCAAAATCATTTTTCACATCGCAGAGGTACTAAAAAACATTGATCAATTGGACATTGATCGCTCAACTCGCCAGCAACTTCGCCATATTGCTTTTTTACATGATACTTTTAAAAATCAAGAAGATCAAAATAGACCTAGAGATTGGTCTAAGCACCACAGCATCATAGCTAAGAAATTTGCACAAAACTATACGGACGATGAGGTGACGCTCAGCATAATTGAGCACCATGATGAAGCCTTCTATAGTTGGAGAAAACAATTTATTTTTGATCAAAAGGAAAAAGGTGAGGCTAGAATGCACCGACTGCTACACAACGTAAATGATCATCTGCAAACCTATTATCTGTTCTTCAAATGTGATACTCGAACGGGAGATAAAAATCAAAAGCCATTAAATTGGTTTGAAAAAACAGTCGAGGGAATTGATGTGGTAGATTTCTAACCTTTTCGACTACTAAGGAATGGTTCAATAATAACTTTACATTTTCTACTTGTTCTTTTTCCTTTCTG
>JBCCJE010001016.1:0-2265 GCA_039027925.1 Bacteroidota bacterium | reverse complement strand
TTGTGATCTAGTCTAAAAGCTAGTCCAACGGAGATTTTTTAAAAATTTGATGATTAAGGAATGGTTCACTAATAGATTTATATTTTCTACTTGTTCTTTTTCCTTTCTGCTGCGTTGAAAAGCCTCGCTGATGCCCTGCATCGCCTACGTTTTTCGCCTTGCATAAAGAAAAAATAACTGCGCATAAAATATCAATTTATTAATGTACCATTCCTAAGAATTATTCTTAACAATGGCTCGACAATTATTAGAAACGGAACAAAAGGCACTCGAAATTAATTTGAACGATAAAATCTACGGCACGTTTGCGGAGATTGGCGCAGGTCAGGAAGTGGCGCGCTACTTCTTTACCGTAGGAGCGGCGGCGGGAACGATTGCCAAAACCATGTCCGCTTACGACAAAGTTTACTCCGATAAAATCTACGGAGTCGAAGCTAGTGGTAGATATGTATGTGAAAGTAGATTGTACAAGATGCTCGACCACGAGTACGACTTGATGATGACCCGCCTACAAAACGAACGCCCCGACACCAATTTCTTTGTTTTTGCGGATACGATTGCAGCTTTGAATTATTCTCGAACGATCACGGGGGATGGCTGGCTGGGCTTGCGATTTCAGTTGTCACCTCAGGGAGAAACCAACGATATTGTTTTGCACGTCAAGATGCTAGACAACAGTACGGAACTCCAAGCACAAGCAGTTGGAATTTTGGGGGTGAATTTAGTCTATGCTTGCTACACCTATTTCTACGATGTAGAAGTCATGTTACAATCCTTGATGGATCATTTGCAGGGGCGAGTGGAAATTGATATGGTTCGAATTTCGGGCCCCAATTTTAAAGACCTAGACAATCGTTGGGTAAGTTTGTTGATGGTCAAAAATGGTCTATCGAAAGTAGCGATGTTTGGACCTGACGGGCAAACTGTTCACGGGTCGGAGTTTTTGTACAAAAGACATGTGTTGGTAGTTAGAGGAAGTTTTAGACCCGCTACTTTGGTTAATCAAGATATGATTATCAAAAGTTTTGAACAATTCAGAAATGAACCCGAAGTGGATGCTCGGAAAACTTTTTTATTAACAGAAATCACGATGGATAATCTTTGTGGAGGTCAAGGGATGAGTGCTTTGGACGAAAAAGATTTTATGGATCGGGCGGAGGTACTCTGCGCGATGGGGCAAACGGTAGTCGTCTCTAACTGTGAGGAGCACCAAAAATTAGCTACTTATCTTGCTGATTTTAAAGTGCAAACCGTAGGGGTGGTCATCGGCGTAAAAGAATTGTTACAAATTGTAAACGAAAAATATTACGACGATCAAAAGAAAAGTCTCCTGATGGAATTTGGAGAATTATTTACCAAAAAACTCCGCATGTACGTTTACCCTTCCATGCAGGAGGGAAGCGAGGAATTAATGACTGCCGAAAATCTTCCTGTGCCCGATGCTATCAAATATTTGTATCAGCACCTCTTGAATGATGGGAAAATTGTAGATATTAAAAACTTCGATGCTAGCATTTTACATATTTTCTCGAAGCAAGTTTTAGATCTGATTCACGATCACGATGAGGCTTGGGAAAAAATGGTGCCCGCAAAAATTGCAAATTTGATAAAGGAAAAATACTTATTTGATTATCCGTACGAGACGATGACTTTTGAGTATTAGTTTGTAATTATTAAAACGCAGAGCCGCAAAGATGGAGAGAGCACTTTTATAGTTTTTTCTTATCTGCACTTGATTGGCAGAAAAGAAAAACCTCTACACCTCTAGGACTCTGCGTCTCATACCCTTTTGATTCTAAATTAGAAATTTGAATAATTCTTAAATGAAATCATATAACATTATTCTTACAATTTGCTTACTCGTATCGTGCAATGATTCCAAGCCTGCTCCCGAAGTTGCTATTTCTGCGAAAGAATCTATCGTGAAATCTATTCCTCCACCTCCTCCGATAAAAAAAGATACCGCCCTTACTATGGATTTTTTGATGGGAAAATTTGATCCTAAAAAAGAGGATGACTTTGTAGTCATCGAAGCGAAATATGCTAATCGCAATGGCATGTACTTACAACAAGCTACTTACGAGTCATTCAAAAAAATGCACGCCGCTGCCCAACAAGATGGAGTTGAGTTGGTTATAAAATCAGCTACTCGAAATTTTTTCTCCCAAAAAAGTATTTGGGAAGCAGCGTGCATTTTTTTGAATGACTCGTAAGTAGCTTGTTGTAAGTACATGCCATTGCGATTAGCATATTTCGCTTCGATGA
>JBCCJE010001015.1:0-2267 GCA_039027925.1 Bacteroidota bacterium | reverse complement strand
CCTAACTGATCGTAACCAATCTGTATTTTTAAAATCATCCCTGAAGATAAATACTTAACCTATTTTTCACCATCCAACTCCGCCATCAACTGCTGTAAATTAAAAGCAGCTTGCATCGAGTAATTTCGCATTTTTTTCAAAACCGCCATCTTTTCTTCATCTTCTTTGGGAATACTTTTAACCATTTTACCGAACCCATCCAACCGATTATTCAGCAGCCATTTTCTCATCGCTTTGTCCTGCGACCAGTTGTATTGATTGAGCATAAAAACGGACATCATCCGAATCCAGTCGGTATCGTGATTCGGCAAGGGGACTACCTGACACATTTCATTTTTCTTTTTGTTGCCTTCATAAGCCAACTCTACGTGAGCAATGACTGCCGCACTAAAAACGGGCTGATAAGAGCGAACCGTCTGCGGCGTAATCACATCCTCCTCAAAGATGGGCTTGATATCCAAATTCGTAATCGCACTTGCGGAACAGTCCACGTGGACGTGATCGAGAGAGGTAGGAATCGTTCCTCGATCCAACTGAATCTCATCAGCCCCAATGTGCTGCACTCTACCTAGCCGAACTACATTTTTAATTTTTCTTAGCTGTTCCACCTCCATTTGACTGATCGTAGCCCCGTGAAACATGGAGGGAGTCACGTCTTTATAAATTCGTAACAATACACCTGCATCTTCTAATTTTTCAAATAAATCTGAAACGGACTTGGCTTTAGCCACCGCTTCCATCTGCTTAGCCATCGTTCCGATGGAGCTATCAAAAAACTCCAGCAGCGGTTGCGTATTTTGCCGATCCAGCAGCCAAGCATCCCTCGATACGATCCACTTGATCTTATCGGGATTCACATTATTTTCCAGTAACCAAAGGCAAGCATCAATACCCGTTTTGCCACCGCCTACTATTACAAAGCCTGCAGGCGGTGTTGCTATTTTAGTGAGGTCATTCAAGGCAATGAATTTAACCTCTGAATCTACCGAAAAGTTAGGAATGTGCGTAGAGGGGACATTGGTATTTAAATAAGTACAGTCCACCAACTTTTTATTGACCTTCACTTCGTAATCCGCTCCCGTCAGCATGGATTGAAATTTCAGATTACCCTTGTACTCGCACATAGGAAAATACTGCACCCTGCCCGTGGGTAAAAATTGGTGTCGCATCACATCATCGAAGTAAGCGCTTACCTCTGCTCCAGAAGCTAGGTCGGCTAAACCTTTGTTCCAACCCACCTGATCTTTTAGCCCCTTGCTTAGCTCCTTCGAGCTCACCCCGTAAAAAGCTGAGGGCTGATGCAAAGTCACAAAGGGATACGCTACATTCCAATGTCCTCCTGGCTTGTGGTGTTTATCCACAATGATAATATTTGCCTCAGATTCTGTTAAAATAATATCGGCAAACGCCATTCCTACGGCGCCGCTACCGACGATGAGATAATCTGTTTCTAGCATGATGAGGGGGTTTAGGTTGATAAAAATATATCGTTGAAGGTAGGATTAAAATTTGAAGCAGTACTTATACTCTTTTAAGAAATGAGAATGGGTAAAGAGGTTAGACATAGCATATTTGTAGCTTCGTATATTTATAAAAAAAGCGAGGCAGATGATATTCTACCTCGCTTTGTCTTCATAAAAAGAAGATACTTTTGCTCTATTTTCCGAATCGGTATCCAATACCTAGTTTACCCGCAAACATAATCTCTGGCCAGTCCACTTCGATTGTGCCAAGGTCTTCATCTTCGAAAGAGGTATTATCAATAAATGCTCTTCCTACACCCAATCCAATATCAAATACGAATCCTCCTTTGGATACCACCTTGTATCCAAGACCAAAACCTACTCCAACGCGAGTTTGTGAATAATCAGAGAAGACAAAAACAGATGAGTCATCATACTCGTAACTTCTATTTATAAACCGAAGCCATGCACTTACGTAAAATTTATCTGCTCCATTTTTAGGATTGAAGTAATATTTTCCAAATACATTAATTGGAATACTTCTGAAGTCAAAATCCGAGTCATCCCCACTACCGTATCCAATTGTCCCTTCCACACTAATATTTTCGGTTAGAGCAAAGTCAGCCCCAACACTAAAATTTTCAAATAAAAGCCCAATTGGATTAATTGTTACATCAATTTGAGCATTTGATTTGTTCATAAAGAATCCAGAGCAAAGTACGACTAACATCAATGCTCTAAGGTTCAAATTTTTCATAATTTTTCTTTTAAATTGTTAAATTAAATAAAGATTGAGAGTAATTT
>JBCCJE010001014.1:0-2268 GCA_039027925.1 Bacteroidota bacterium | reverse complement strand
AATTATTGAACTGGGCGGCAAGGTACTTACCCTTTCGGATAGTTCTGGCTGCATTTACGATCCCGAAGGCATTGATGCTGAAAAACTAGATTTTGTCAAAACGCTAAAAAATGAGCGACGTGGGCGAATCAAAGAATACACCGACGAGTTCAAATCTGCCGAATACACCGACAAAGGCAATCCGTGGTCATACGAAGCGGCCTGTGCTTTTCCCTGTGCTACCCAAAACGAATTGGACGAAGACGACGCCAAACAGTTGGTAAAAAATGGTGTGATCGTGGTAGGAGAAGGCGCCAACATGCCGTGTACCGACGAGGCGGTGGAGGTATTCAAAAAAGCCAAAATCCTACACTCGCCCGGCAAAGCATCCAACGCAGGAGGCGTAGCCACTTCAGGATTGGAGATGTCCCAAAACAGTCTTCGGATGGCTTGGTCACGAGAAAAAGTAAACGAAGAGCTACATGACATCATGAAAAAAATTCACGAACAATGCGTGGAACACGGGCGCGTCAATAAAAAATACGTTGACTACGTCAAAGGTGCTAACATCGCTGGATTCGTAAAAGTAGCAGACGCCATGATTGCCCAGGGCGTGTAGCCCCATCACGGGGTCACTTCCCGTGACCCCGTGATTTCTTCCCTTAACCTCGTGATTTATCTTTCCGTGACCCCGTGATTTCTAAGAAAAAATCAGAGGGTTGCTTTGGGCAGCCCTCTAGTGAAAACTGAGATGGACTCCAAAGAGTCTCGTACGATTATTGATAAACATTCCGTAAGAAATTGTTAAAGTCAATGAACCAGTTCAACAAAAAGTGGCTTTCAATAATTTTAATGGTAGTTTTATCAAAAAACGAGTACTCAATGATGGTCAAAAAAAGATATATCCTAATTATTTGCTTAGCCTGCCTTTTCGTACCGAGATCAATGCTTTCTCTAATTTTAAAAAAAGAAAGCCCTTCCCATCTTGTAGCACCGAGCGAGCCAACCACCAATAAAATTTTCCTTTCCAAATACAAAGCGCAGTGCCTACAAGCCTTGGCCTACTATCCAGAATTAGCGAATGCCCACATTGAATTTCGAGAAGCATCCATCGGTACCACCATGGCAGCAAGACCCATCATCTCCAGTTTTTTCAATACCGATTACGAGCGGAAGTACGAAATCATTTTTAACAACGCTGAAAGCTGCGAAGTCCCTTTTGATGAATTGCCCGAAGAAGGGCAGGTAGGTATCTTGGGCCACGAGTTAGCGCATATTTTGGATTACGAAACCAAGAGCCTAGGGCAAATTATTCTGACGGGATGTTTTTACGCTAATGCCCACTGCATCAGAAGCTACGAAAGAAGCATTGACAAAATCACCTTGGAGAGAGGACTAGGCAAAGATCTTTACCACGCTTATCATTACATCCTTGAAGATTCGCAAGCCTCCGAAAAATACAAAGCCTTCAAGATGTTTCACTATTTGAAGCCCACCGAAATTTTACAGAAATTAGCCACCTACGCTCCATCCGACCAACCTAGTACCATCCTTCCCAATGTCAACCTTCCAAGAAAGTGAACTGACCTTTTCGTTTCCCGACGATTGGTGGATCAAAAAATACGATACTACAAAATTCTTTACCTACCTGAGCGGTCACGGTCTCAAAGGAGTTGATTTTATGATGATCTCTCCTCGAGAGGAACTTATTTTGGTAGAGGTAAAAAACTACCACGACCGATGGGCAGACGATAAGAACGAAATCGCTAGTACTTTCGAAAATGATCTTCAATCACTTGCTCTTCGTATAATCCAAAAGTTCGAAGATACGTTCCGCCTATTACAGATCGTACACCAATATTACCAAAGAAAAATGTGGTACCGTTGGCTACTTCTCCCTTTGCACAAAAGGTATCCAACGCTTTTTTCCCAAAAAACAGATTGGGTCTTTTGGCTAAAAGCTAACGAACTGTACACCACAAAAAAAGTAAAGCTGTACCTCGTTTTAAAAGTACCGCAGGGAGTTGAAGATACCGCAAAAGTTCAAAAAAAGATGCAGACCATTTTCACTAAACACTTACCAACCTTCCCAGTAGAGATCATTTTACCCAATAAAAATAACAAGGTGATTACATTTTAAATCGCATTTAATTTTTGGAAAATTTACGCCCAAACGTACCTACATTGGTCAATACTTTTTGGGGAAATAATCCAATACCGCTATTTCTCTGAAAAACATTTTCTAAATTTTTCACCAAAAAAAATCATTGGGTCGTATTTTTTTTTTTT
>JBCCJE010001013.1:0-2269 GCA_039027925.1 Bacteroidota bacterium | reverse complement strand
ATTTTAAAGTCCACTGCGGAAACTGAAAAAGCGTTGGCTGCCCACGAGGAAGCGTTGAGGAAGATTAATACTGAGATTCAAAGATTTGGGAAAGTCAATTACGACTCTCATCAGCACCAACAACTCAAACGAGCCATCGCTGATTTTCAAGAAACATTTATTCAATTTAAAACCAACGAAAGGGAAGTCGCTAGAAAATCTCAAATTCAAGAAGACACGCAAAAACTACAAGCGCGCATCCAAAAAGGGGAGCAATCTATTCAAGATCAAAAACAAGCTATCAAGGCTTTGAAATTTTCTCCCGAAAAATTTGCGGAAGTCCAACAAAAAATGGACACCCTCGAATTGGAAAAGGACGAAGCCCAACGCCAATGGCAACAACTTCGCCAGCAGTGGCAGGAAACGAAAACTCAACTTCAAGCTACCCAAAAGGAACTTGATGCCCATCGAAAAGTAGAAGCACAAATTGCCGAAAATCAAGCTTCGTTTTTTCAATTAGATGAACTCAGCGGTATTTTTCAGACCTTTAAGACACAGATTTTAGAAAAAGTGCGTCCGTCCATTTCCCATACTTCAAGTGTGCTTTTTCAAAAAATTACGAAAGGTCGTTACGAGGGAATCACGGTGGACGAAAATTTTGAATTCCAAATTCTGGAAGATGGTACGTACTATCCGATTACCCGATTTTCGGGAGGAGAGGTGGACTTGGCTAACCTTTGTTTGCGCATCGGCATCAGTCGCGCCATTGCCGAGTTGTCAGGTTCAGAGGAGGGGTTGAGTTTTCTAGGGTTCGATGAAATATTTGGTAGTCAAGATGAAGATCGCCGGTTTGAGATTCTCAAAGCCTTAGACCATTTGAAAGAGCAGTATCGCCAGATATATATTGTCTCCCATATCAATTCTATCAAAGAGCATTTCCCTGATATTTTGGAGGTGAGGAAAACAGCGAGGGGGAGTGAGACGAAGTGGCTAGGATAATAAGTGATTTTCAATTTTTCGTTTTTCCATTATCTTTTTATTTGGCTAGATTTTTTTATCTTAAATTTTATTCGCAGACATTTTACTTGTACTTGTCGAAGTAAAAAGCATGTAATTTTAAAATAGTCTTTTTTTATCTTTGAAATTTTAATATGAAAAAATCAATCATCCTTACAATCCTGTTATTTCCCATTATTTTATCAGCTCAAAGTTCTTTAGGAACTACCCACGATGAGTATAAATATTTGTCTAAAGGGTACGCCTACCAAAAGCAAATGGGACTCGATGGAGACAAAGCGGGATACACCGTAAAGTCATTGTTTACCGCCAGCAACGGGGTCATCTTCGAAGGGCTGTATGCCAACGATAATTTCAGGGGCGCCATCGTGACGATTTATCCGAACTCCGAATCGCCGATTTTTTTAGGCCTGCCTACCAACGAAACTACTACTGATCTCCAACAACTGGCAGATCAAGATATTAAAGAAAAATTGACGATAGCCGCCAAAGATGCCTACGATAAGGCCTTGTTAGAGTTTGTCATTGCACAGATGGGCGGAGGTGTCAACATCAATAATTACGTGGGCCAAACGGAGCAAAATACCAGCAAGAGGGTAGTTCCCGAAAATTCAATCCAAGAATATAACACCGTTGTTCCGCTGAAAATGGAACGGACAGAAACCATGACCAAGCGGTCGGGGCAGACAACCTCGTCGTCAGATTTGGCGGTTAATAATAATGTTTCCGCTACACACGATTTCGCAGATAGAAATTATATCAATGCGCCCGTAGTGAGGGGGCAACATCCGGCGAACGGAACGGTCGTAATAAAAATGTGTATAGATCGTGCTGGAAACGTAAAAACTGCTAAATTTACCCAACGGGGTTCGTCCACCTTTAATGCTAAGTTGAGAAAGATGGCATTGGCGGCAGCGCAGCAAGTTACTTTCAACGAAGGGCTTGATGCCGAACAATGCGGAACGATCAAGTTTGAGTTTAAGTAAGGACTCTAATTTCAAATAATAAAAATAAAAATCGAAGATTGAACATGGCAAAAAATTTAAAAACCATATTCGGTGAGAATCATTTGTTGGATGAAAAAAGCATCTCCTTTTTGACGGGGGCTTTGGATAGAAATAATTTACCGGGGTTTGACTACATAGAATTTAAACAGTCACTAGCGGCGTTGGCAAAATTGAATATGGACGAGGAGACAGCTTTCAAGTCGGCATTTGCTACGGCGGCAACGGTTGGCTTGACCAAGGGAAAATTGCTGGAAACCGCATCTCAT
>JBCCJE010001012.1:0-2274 GCA_039027925.1 Bacteroidota bacterium | reverse complement strand
GTATTGGATGGCACATCATCTCGATTTTGAGTGGAATCCTAGTTACGCTATGTACATCAACAAATTCGAAGTGCTAGCCAAAACTGAGAACTACGAAAAACTTTTTCGTAGATTAAATTCTTCCAACGATGCGGTGGCGATGGAGTCTTTTATCCAACTCACCGAAGGTACGCCCCCAGAAATTTATAATTTATCCAACAAATACCGACAGTTACTTCGATCTTATAACAAAGTAGTTCCAAATATCCAACACCTTTACTTGGAGCAGTTATCAGAGCTGACGGATTACTGCCGTAACAATGAGATTACGTACCGACCTACCAATCGGCTAAAACAAAAACTGGATCAGTTGCGTGAAAAAATTTCGATGACCGAACGCTACCAATTAGAAAATAAAATTATCAAAACACTAGCACTAGAAGAAATAACCGCCGTCGAATATTACGCTTGTCTGTTCGAAAAAAACAATGACTTTACGTATTCCATTGGTCGGATTTTAGATCATTTTTATTCCAAGCATTGGAGTTCCATCATCAATAATGACGACCAACTCAGACTGTACTTGAAGAAGGCAGCCCTCTTCAAGCGCATAGGTACCATCGGCTCGTGCAATGCCTACTTGAACAAACTAGAAATCAAATCCAAAGACCTCAGTAACCGCCTGAAAGAAATACTAGAAGTAGAACCCGATGATGATATTATTTTTTTGATAGAGTTCCTATCGCCCGAAGCCATGGCAGAAGAAAGTTCTGACTTGGATGAGTTTATCGAGAGTCCAGTTGATTTTTCGAAAAACGATATTCGGGTTTTACCCGTAGCCACTAAGCAAGAAACACAATCCATCGTGGACAAAATGAAAGTGGAAACCAACAAAAAAGTGCTTAAAAAATATTTAGAGTATCTGCGCAAAGAACCTCAGATAGAAGCCACTCCGATTTATTTCCAACTCATTGATAATCAGACCGTTGTAGCCAAAAAGTACGGCGATCCCTACACGGTTGGAGACCTCATGGTACTCGTGATCGAAGGCGCATTCAACCATCATTTTACTCCCGAAGAAAAAGGAAAAAAATTCGCCACCTCCACTTGGAAGCAACTCTGGGAAAAAGACGGATAAAATTACAACATATGGACAGATACCTTTTTTGAGTAAAAATTAAAGCAACTCCAGTTTGCCGATAAATTAAAAATCAAAGTCATCAATGACATTTTTCTATCCGAAAACTATCATCCCAAATACCTCAACGATTGTTTGGAAGCCTTAAAAAAAGTAAAACCTCACAAAGACATTAAAAAACTTAAAGCCCCCGAAAAACTATCCGTAAAAACACAGCTTCAATACTTTGAGGATTTTCATTTTAGCTATAAAGATTTGGACGACATTCCTAAGCTATTCGAGATAGATGATCCCGAAAAAATGTTTGACTACTTAGAGAAGAGAGCCTCGGAGTTTGATGCTGAGGACTTGGGAACTTTTTGGAATAATATCTTTCGGCAGAGTTGGTTCGTAGAGTTCGTCAACGCACCTAACAATAGAAATACGGCTTTAATAGAAATAAAAAAAGCCCTAGAAATTTACCTCAACGAAAGTGACCTGATAAGTGAATACGAAGAACAAACGACCAATCTGAACATCAGTCAGATAGAATATATGGGACTTACTTTTATCGAAAAACTCAACCGTTCTGTTCGGTCGCAAAAAGATCCTACGACCAAAGCTTTGATTCAACAATCTATACTAGCAAGAGCCAGTTATGATGATCTTGATAAAATAATTACTATCCTCGATGAGCTAAGCGCTACTGATAATTTTCGCCCACTACTATTTTTACAAAAAGATTTTGGTCTGCCCATTTATGGCCTAGAGGATGAACAGGTAAGAAAGCAAGTCATCAAAAATCATCAGAAGATGAGCGAATATGACTTTTACAAATTGTACCTCAAGACATTTGGCGTTGACTTCTTGACGAGGAGGGGGCATCTGGATTATCAAAAAATTTATGAATTACTGCCTTACGAAATCGTTACTCCGTTTGTAGGTGGAGGGGGTGGACACCGAGACCAATTTACTTACGGCCTCATTAAGATTTTAGAATTACACTTCAAAGACCGATTAGGATTTCACGAAAAATTAAACGAGAACCAAACTTTCTACACTTTCACGAGCAACAAGCGGGCGCAGGCGTGGCGAAATTATTTGAGGGAAAAAGGATTGGTCACAGAAAATACAGAAATGCCTCCTTCCTTCAACGATATTGTAAATAATCAATAGAG
>JBCCJE010001011.1:0-2280 GCA_039027925.1 Bacteroidota bacterium | reverse complement strand
TAATTGCAGCTCTGCTGCTACATGTCCTTGTGTTAGAAAAGAATTAAACATAGAGACATAGAGATTCACTAATTCAAAGGTCATAATTCTTAATCCTCCGAGGTTTCAGGGCAGACATAATTCTTACGTCTTATTTCTTATTTCTTATTTCCTATTTCTTACATCCTATTTCTTATTTCAAAAAAAACAAAACATAAATACATGAAAAATATATTTTTAACATTAATGTTCCTAGGGTTTAGTTGGGGCTTTGTCCAGGCGCAATCCAACATTACGGGAACGATCACCACCGAAAACAAAGAGGCGCTGGAGTACGCCCAAGTTTATCTGGTGGGTACTACCAAGGGGACTACTACGGATAGAACGGGTACATTCCGATTATCCAACGTGCCCGTCGGCACTTATACCTTGGAGGTGATCTACATTGGGTATAAAACTTTTAACCAAGAAGTCATCGTGACGGGTACCGACTTAGTATTAGATATACAACTCACCGAGCGATACCAGGAACTGCAGGAGGTAGAAATTGTGGGACGTAAAAATACTGGATACCGTCCAGATATTACTTTTGCGGGTACACGTACTGGTGCTAAACTCAAAGATGTGCCACAAGCTATTTCGATTTTGAATAAAGAAATCATTAAAGATCAAGCACTCTTCCGCTTGAATGAAGTTACGGAAAACGTTGCGGGTGTAACCCAAACCCGAACGGGGGATAACTTTACTTCCCGTGGATTCAGAGTAAGCCACGATTATATCAACGGTAATCGCGCCTTGATCTCACCGCAGTTTGCTTCCTCTACTATCGCTACTCAGTACGAGCGCATTGAATTTATCAAAGGCCCAGCCGCTGCTTTGTTTGGAAATAGTTCTCCGGGAGGGGTAGTCAACGCCGTCACCAAAAAACCACTCGATGTCAATCGGGCGGGAGCAACTTATACTTTCGGAAGTTTTAATACCCACCGGGCTACGGCGGACGTAACGGGGCCATTGACCAAAGATAAAAAACTCCTGTACCGGCTAAATTTGAGCTACGAAAATGCCGAGACGTTCCGAGATTTTATCCAAAATCGCAGTATGCTGTTTGCGCCTTCCATTTCTTATTTGCCTACGGAAAAAACTAGAATCAACATTGACATCGTGGGAACCATGAATAATGATCGGGCGGGAATAGATCGGGGGATGCCCGTTTTACAAGAAGATTTATTTGCGCTGCCGATTAGCTTCAGTACCGCCGAACCTTACGATAATCGGCAAAACAGTCAAATCTTTTTTACCGCTTCGGGTACACATGAGTTTAGTGATAATATCTCCGTCAACCTATCGTACACTAGGTCGGATTTTGACCAAAACTTCTTGGAAACTAGATCCCAAAATCAATTTACCTCGGATGGTACAGAACTCATTCGCAACGTCAACGATCGCCAAACGAATGGACATTCAAATTTTCTCACGGCTTACTTAGTGAGCAAATTTAATACGAATGCGGTCAGACACGAGGTAGTGCTTGGTTGGGATTATTACGAAACTGGTCAAGACAATTTTACGAGATCGGCCAACGGAGAAGCAAGTGGAGTGCCCAATTTGGTCTTTAGTGATCGGGTCATTTTTGATGATATATCCATGCTTAATATGGACTTCGGAGAAGCGGTCTTTTCTTTTGTTACGGAGAACCGATACGCAGGCTATTATATTCAAGACTTGATTACGACGGGTAAATTTAAAATCCTCTTAGCACTCCGTTACGAAGATTTGGAACAAGATGCCTTAGTGGGTTCAGAGGATAATGACCTAGTGGACAATGAAGTTTTCTTACCTAGGTTCGGATTGACTTACGAGTTGAATAAAAATTTCAATTTGTACGGTAGCTACACGCAGGCATTTAGTCCACAGACACTTCCTTTTGGTCTCACGCCAGATGGTTCTACGGTCTTTGATCCGTTGGAGAGTAACCAGTTTGAAATAGGAACGAAAGCATCTTTTTTCCAAGATAGAATACTCACACAGTTGAGCCTTTACACCATTAATAGAACAGGACGTATCCTCGAAGATCCTAATAATGCGGGAGCGATCCCCGTATTTATTCAACTGGACGAAGAAGTAAGCCGTGGAGTGGAAGCGGAGGTACAAGGACGCGTCAATAGTAATTTTACCCTTACTGCCAACTATTCCTTTAACCAAATTGATGTGGAGGAAGACATCACGTTGCAAGGGTTAGAATTGGAAAGTAACAATCCTCAGCACACCGCCGCTTTTTGGGGAAAATACACTTTCACGGAT
>JBCCJE010001010.1:0-2290 GCA_039027925.1 Bacteroidota bacterium | reverse complement strand
TGTAAGCATCTTGTCCACTATTGATGGTCGCTACTAGGTCGGTATAAATACCGTTGGAGATAACATTCCACACCACTAATGCCTGCAAAGAATCTAAGTCAATCGTTCCTTCCAACTCATAATTTTTGAGTAGCCACTCCAGCGTATTAAAAGCCTGCGGCTTTGTTATATCTCCCGTAGGAACACATTCGGTGTAGAGCTTAAAGTCTTTAATAATACCACGTAGCCCACTATCGTAGGGGCGGATGGCAATCACCTCGGAGCTGAATACGTTCCCATCATCATCGTAAGCCATCAGCCGATATTGGTATGCTCTACGCTCTAGGATAGCCGTATCTTGGTAGGTCGTAGCGGTGGTATTGTCAGGGGTAAGATTTTCGGCGTAGCTAGCTTCTTCGTTTTTGTCAATACTCAAAATCGTTTCCCAGCCGGGTGCGCCTTTTCTTTTGCGCTCTAGTTCGTGTCTTACTCGATCCTCACTACTACTGAACTGAAATCCGATGGCTACCCCCGCTGGCGTAGGACTCACTTTGTAAAGTACTGGACTGGCGGGCGGGATGATATCTGGTCGCTCTAGTTCGATAGCTGCCGACTTTTCGGAATAGTTATCTCGTTTGTCGGTGGACAAGATTTTAAAATATATTTTATCAACCATAAAAGTGGGATCCACGTCGTAGATGAATTGTTCGCCAATTACGGCAGCCTTGGTGATCTGGGTATAATTGGATGCTAGGCCATTGGATACAAATAAGCGGTAGCCTTGGAGGTCTTCCTCGGTATTGGCATCCCAGTTGAGTTGTACTCTTTTTTTGGTGATAAATTTTCCTACTAGGCCCGTAGGTATTGCAGGGGGAGGACTTGACCGAAGCATTATTACATAACATTACATTCACAAAACTAAAACTATTCACCCTACAAGCAAAAAAGCCAGTCACCTTCATTGTAACTAGCTTCCTTTTTTCTTTATTCGTCGGTCTAGAGACCGCTACCTTTAGACGTATTCCGACAACATGTCGGAACGAGCGCGCTTTCCTCCTATTCAGGCGTCATTGTAGTTGGACATAACGGGTACAGTATTATTATTTTAGACGCCAAAAATTTTCTCCCCAATTTTTATAAAGATTCTTTAATTTATCGGAGTCAATAGTTGCCTCAACGATAACATTTCTGAAGAAATCAAAAATATCGAAAGAAACTATTTCATAATTATGTCCATTATTGTAGATTATCTTATCTGAATCATTTCCACTCACACAAAGAAGTAATCCTCCATCTGGAGGTCCGCCTCCTATTTGCATGTATTTCTTTTCATACCAAAAATCGTTTTCCACATAAGAAGACATACAAAAATCTAGTGGAAAAAGATCATCAAAATAGTAGTCTTTAGCATTAGTGGTAACTCTATTAAGTTTTATCTCACTCATTTTTCCTACGTCTTTAATAAACTCACCTTTATTTAATGAATTAAGATAAAATGTTTCAGCAAAAAGTCTATATTTATAGGGTATTTTAAAGCTGTATTTATCCTCCAGAAATGATATATCTATACTATCATCTACTGGTCTGGTTTTCAGAAGTTCAAACCCTCTCTTTAAAATTATATTCATTTAATCAAAAATTTGGTCCAGGAAAAAACTCACGTATTACTGGTGTCTCATCAAGGATTTAACAATACAATTTATGGTATTCCTCAATTTTTCTAAGAAGTCTGTTGTTTAAATATCGGTTTTTCCCTGCTAGCCTGGTTGAGATATCTATGGAATCATTTAAATAACTTCTAATCTTTTCCTTTGTCCAATAACTTGGTGGCATCTGTAAATTAGTGATCCTATCGGATAACTTCACAATGCCAACTTCATCCCTTTCCTTATTTATTCTATTCAAACTATCATTCATCCTATCATTCTGGGCAATAGATTCATCTTTGGTAAGTGCTAAAACTCCATTCGCAATCTCAACCCCAAAGTTTTGCTTTAACTCTTTATAAGTAGCTTCCGTATCCTCTAGAGTATCATGAAGGATAGCAACCTGAATAGCAAAGGTTAAATCAAAGCTTGAATCATAACCATAAGCCAATAAGACTTCCATTGCTACATTGGAAATATGCAGAAGATAGTTTGCTTTTGAACCAGGCACCATTTGCGCATGATGCTTTTCTCCTGCATATTTCATAGCTCTCTGATATATTTCTTGAACCATTATTATTCATTGATAGTAGAAAGAATTAACGAATTAGTATTAATGCGAATCGCAATCGCCAGTGGGCGTAATTGGATTTTGTCCCCCCTTC
>JBCCJE010001009.1:0-2290 GCA_039027925.1 Bacteroidota bacterium | reverse complement strand
TTCTAGGCAGGCATAATTCATAATTCATAATTCTTAACTCTTAATTCTTAATTATCAAAAAATATATCGAGTGCATGTATAATCTGCTGATTGTCAATTTTTTATAAAAAATAAAGATCAATCGGCACACTCGAAAGATGTCCTTTAACAATTGGTTTTTGGGATGGCTCCTCTCGGTAATTTCTGAGAGGAGCACCTTTATTTTTATCCACTACCCTCAAATTTTCCCTCCTCTAGCCCGCAATAACTTATTCCCTCCAAACTCGTATAAACCTTGTTAACCATTTTTCAATACAAGGCCTATGCTATTTCCTATTTAAGATGTTTGCACTAGCTTTTTGTAAAGCATTTAAAACAAACATCTATACCGAAAACATGAAACCATTTTTTCCCAAGCATCGAAGGGTACACTCTTCTATTGGTTTTGCTATACAGTTGGTTATAGTAAAAGTGAGATTGCTTTGGAAAACACTCCTCCTCCTATTTTTTCTCTCAGGCACAAGCATCTCCTCCGCCCAATGCACCCTCATCTGCAACGGTGAAGTCACCGTCTCCCTCGGCAGCACGGGAACTTACCAAATCACGACCGACCTCATCCTTTCTAATCCACTCTGTGCTCCCGATGATTTTTCTATTCAACTGGAAGATGAACAAGGAAATCCAATTTCTAATCCTATCAATTGTAACTATGTAGGAAAAACCATTAAAGGACTTTTGACTAATCTGAACGACGGAAACACCTGCTGGGGAAATATAAAAGTAGAAGATCATCTAGCACCTTTCATCCAATGTCCTGATTTGTATATATTTTGTTATGAAAATGCCGACCCTGCTCAAATCGGGTTTCCAAACGTCGCAGATAACTGTACACTTGATAGTAATGTTGAGTTGACCTACGTAGATAACTTTACGGATTTACCTTGTTATACCTTGCAGGGCGGATTTGAAATCACAGCTCAAATAGAACGGATCTGGAACGCAACGGATCAATTTGGCAATGCTGTTTCGTGTACGCAGTATATTTATAACAAAAGAATTACAACCGCAGATGTTACTTTCCCCGTGAACAAAGATGGATTCGAATCTCCTAGTTTGGACTGCGGGGATGATGTTGAGAACCTTGATGTAACTGGTCAACCGACGATCAATGGAACTCCAATCACTAGTGGAGGACTTTGCGAATTAGCCGTTTCCTACACCGATCAAACTTTTGATCTTTGTGGGTCAGGTGGATATAAAATCATTCGCACTTGGACGGTGGTGGATTGGTGTTCAAGTGATTTTATCTTGGATGCTCAAGTAATCAATGTGATGGATCAAACACCTCCTACGCTGACCTGCCCTAATGATCTCACCTTTGGAACAACGGGAGACTGCGTCGGTGAAGTGATTTTTCCAACCGCCGCCGCTACTGACGATTGTTCTGATCATACCATCTCCCTCACTTGGCAATTTGGTGATGGGCTTGGGCCTTTTTCCGATGTACCTTTCGGTTCGTATCCTGCCACCTACACCGCCACAGATGATTGCAGCAATGCCACTTCTTGCACTATTCAGGTGACCATCGAAGATACGAATGCGCCGATTGCGATCTGTGAATCGAGTGTTTCGATTGAGCTAGGAACGGATGGGACAGCCATGATTTCTGCTGATGTTTTGGACAATGGCAGTTTTGACAACTGCGAGATAGACCATTTCGAAATCATCAAAAACGGGGTGAACTACGGCAGTTCGATGATGGTAAGTTGCGAAGATTTGAACGCTCCGATTACAGCTACGCTAAAAGTTTTTGATACTGCGGGCAACTCCAATTCGTGTACTTCCAATCTTAATATCAACGATCATATTGCGCCCGTCCTGATTTGTCCGCTGGCAAAAACTATCCATTGTGAGGATGATGCTACTGATCTGAACATCACGGGCAATGCAACGGCTACGGATAATTGTACTTTGGATACGCTCTTTTTTAAAGACGAAATTAATCTAAACACCTGCGAGGTAGGAACCATCAATAGAACTTGGACAGCCACCGATTTTATGGGAAATTCCACTTCCTGTATTCAAGTTTTGGCGGTGGAAGATGCTACGCCTTTGCAAGTTGATTTTCCAGAAAACGTAGAGTTGACGGGGTGTTCAGCAACTGCGGAAACTACTACTACGGGAGTACCAACGTTTGCAAACGATGAGTGCGAATCCATCGGCATCACCTACGATGATGTCGTATTTTTTAATGGAAATGATTATTGTAAACAAATATTGAGGACTTGGACAGTCATCAATTGGTGTGTGT
>JBCCJE010001008.1:0-2292 GCA_039027925.1 Bacteroidota bacterium | reverse complement strand
GATTTTTTTATGAAGAAAAAAGAAAAAAGAAGCAGCCAAATTGGATGATTTATTCTTTCCTATTGCCTTAGCGAAGTGATGAAGATACATGCCTGGAGAACAGGCTTAAGATTTTCTCTAGTCGCATAGAACAAAATTTCAATTAAAAAAAATGCAAAAACCCGACTTCACAAAAATTAAGTACCAAAGAAAAACTTTACGGAATCCCTCCAAAAAGCCACTCGATCCGTGGAATACCCCCGAAGGTATAACAATACATTCCCAAATAGTACCAAAAGACATCAACGACCTGCAGCACTTAGATTTTGTGGCAGGTATTGCTCCCAATTTACGGGGGCCTTACAGTTCGATGTATGCCGTACGTCCTTGGACAATTCGGCAGTACGCAGGTTTTTCGACGGCGGAAGAAAGCAATGCTTTCTACAGAAGAAATTTAGCACAAGGGCAAAAAGGACTTTCCGTAGCATTTGATTTAGCTACCCACCGAGGGTATGACTCTGACCATCCGAGAGTGACGGGAGACGTGGGAATGGCAGGCGTAGCGATTGATACCGTGGAGGATATGAAGACGTTGTTTGACAAAATTCCTTTGGATAAAATGTCCGTATCCATGACCATGAACGGAGCGGTCATTCCAGTCATGGCATTTTTTATCGTAGCGGCAGAAGAGCAAGGCGTGGATCAATCCCAACTGAGTGGCACTATTCAAAATGATATTCTCAAAGAGTTCATGGTTCGCAATACGTACATTTATCCCCCCCAACCTAGTATGCGGATCATCGGAGATATTTTTGAATATACCTCTAAGCACATTCCTAAATTCAATTCTATTTCTATCTCGGGATACCACATGCACGAAGCGGGTGCCTCGGCGGACATTGAATTGGCTTACACCTTAGCTGACGGATTAGAATATATCAGAACAGGGCTAAAAGCAGGATTGAAAATTGATGACTTTGCCCCTCGGTTGAGCTTCTTTTGGGGTATCGGGATGAATCATTTTATGGAGATGGCCAAGATGCGAGCGGCGAGGATGCTTTGGGCGAAAATCGTTCAACAGTTCCAACCTACCAATCCCAAATCATTAGCACTCCGTACCCATTGCCAAACTTCGGGGTGGAGTTTGACGGCTCAAGATCCATTTAATAACATTGCTCGTACAACTATCGAGGCCATGTCCGCTATCTTCGGAGGTACGCAGTCTTTGCACACCAACTCACTCGACGAAGCCATTGCCCTGCCTACTGACTTCTCCGCAAAAATTGCCAGAGATACCCAAAAATATTTACAGCAAGAAACCGATATTACCAAGGTCGTTGACCCTTGGGGTGGCTCGTATTATGTAGAATATTTAACCGATCAAATTGCTCAAAAAGCGTGGGCATTGATGGAAGAAATTGAAGCATTGGGTGGGATGGCAAAAGCTATCGAAAATGGCTTGCCTAAACTACGAATCGAAGAAGCCGCCGCAAGAAAGCAAGCAAGAATTGATAGTGGCTTAGATAAAATTGTGGGTGTCAATATTTTGCACCACGCAGAAAAAGCTAATTTAGAAACCCTCGAAGTGGATAATTCCAAAGTTAGGAAATCGCAAGTCAGACAACTCAAAAAGATCAAGTCCAAGCGGGATCAAAAAGCAGTAGCTTACTCCCTCCAAAAAATAACGAGCGTAGCGCAATCAGGAGAAGGCAACTTACTAGCTGCCGCCATCGAAGCGGCAAGGAATAGAGCCACCCTAGGAGAAATATCTGATGCCATGGAAAAAATATTCGGTCGCTTCAAAGCCAATACCAAAACGATTCAAGGGGCTTATAGGAGTGAAATTTCAAATAATGAAAATTTTAAAAATGCGCTAGAGCTATCCGAAAAATTTGCGGAGTTAGAAGGTCGTCGTCCCAGAATCATGGTAGCTAAGTTGGGGCAGGATGGACACGATAGAGGATCAAAGGTGATTGCTACGAGTTTTGCGGATATTGGATTTGATGTAGATGTAGGACCATTATTTCAGACTCCCGAAGAAGCTGCCCAACAAGCCGTAGAAAACGATGTGCATATCCTAGGCATTTCCTCCTTAGCGGCAGGTCACAAAACCTTAGTGCCCCAAACGATCAAGGCGTTAAAAAAATTAAAGCGGGAAGATATCTTAGTGATTGTCGGAGGGGTCATTCCGCCACAGGATTATGACTACCTTTTCGATGCGGGTGTAGCGGGTGTCTTTGGCCCCGGTACCGTTATTTCGGAAGCAGCTAGTCAGATACTAGAATTGATGATTAGGCAGTAACTAACCCATCG
>JBCCJE010001007.1:0-2295 GCA_039027925.1 Bacteroidota bacterium | reverse complement strand
TGTACGAAGTCTGTGAATTAGAACCAATTCCTCCTGCCGTACCGAGGTCTCCCGAGGGAGAATGTCTTGCAAAACCTGTAAATTTCTTACAAGAAGGAGCGCAAAAAGCTTGTGCATCCGAATCAATCACCTCTACTTGCTGGATAGGGCAGAGGATAAAATTTATTGATTTTCTACAATCTTTTATCTTTTTATTGACCTTTTTATTGATCGTTCCTTTCTCTTGTACGGAAAAAAATGATAATATTCCTACCTACGATGTTATCGTCTTAGGCGAAGGTACTGGTGCTACCGCTGCTGCCATCCAATCTGCGAGAAGCGGAGCTAAAACCCTGTGGATCAATCCTTTAGCTTGGTCAGGCGGCATGCTTACCGCTGCGGGCGTAAGTGCCACGGACGGTAATCATCAACTCCCGGCGGGTATTTGGGGAGAATTTCAAAAAAAGATTCAAACACACTACGGCGGTGCCGATTCTGTATTTACGGGGTGGGTGAGCAATACCATGTTTGAACCCAAAGTAGGGCATCAACTCTTCGAGGAAATGGTGCAACGGGAGAAAGGATTAGAAGTTTGGAGAAATACTGATTGGGGGAAAATTGAAAAAGAGAAAAGTTGGAAAGTTATTGTTACAAATAATGGAAAAGAAAAAACGGTGATGGGAAAAGTGCTTGTAGATGGAACAGACCTAGGCGACGTGGCGGCGCAAGTTGGAGCGACTTACGATGTAGGAATGGACAGCCGAGAAAAAACGGGAGAGGTTATCGCCCCCACAAAAGCTAATGACATCGTTCAGGATTTGACCTACGCAGCTATCTTAAAAGACTTTGGCAAAAAAAATAACAATTTACTTACAAAACCTAAAAACTACGATGCCTCCATTTTTAGTTGTGCCTGTCAGACTGGAAAATGCGAAGGAGAAAAACCACATCCCTGCGATAAGATGTTGAGTTACGGAAAGCTACCCAACGGAAAATACATGATTAACTGGCCGAAGCACGGCAATGATTTTTACGCTAACGTCGTAGAGATGAGCAGAGTAGAAAGAAAAAAAGTATATCAAGAAGCCAAGCTCAAAACCTTACAGTTTATTTATTTTATTCAAAACGATTTAGGGTTTACTCATCTTGGATTGGCGGACGATGAGTTTCCCACGGAGGATCATTTGCCACTTTATCCCTATCATCGAGAAGGGCGAAGGATTCACGGAGAGGTACAACTCAATGCCAATCATGTTCAAAAAACATATAACTATAATCTTTATCGGACGGGTATCGCCGTAGCGGATTATCCCATAGATCATCATCACGCAGAAAATCCCGCTGCTCCCGAAATTGATTTTTTGAGTATTGCCGTACCTTCGTTTGCCATACCGCTAGGGAGCTTAATTCCTAAAAATGTGGACGACTTAGTCATTGCGGACAAAGCTATATCCGTAACGAATATTGTCAACGGTGCTTCGCGGTTGCAACCCGTCATTTTGCAAGTTGGTCAGGTAGCAGGGATAGTTGCCGCCTTATCCGCTCAACGTAATATTTCTCCTAAACAATTGAATATCAGGGTTTTACAAGATTCAGTTGTTAAAAATAAGGGTTACTTGTTGCCATTTGTAGATGTTTCTAATAGTGATAGACATTTTGGATCGGTACAAAGAATTGGGGCTACGGGCATCTTACGAGGAAAAGGCGAGCCTTTCCAATGGGCTAACAAAACTTGGTTTTATCCCGATACTTTTATCATTGTAGATGAATTGTTACAAAACTTAAAATCTTTTGACGATAAACTGAATTTTTCAGTTGCCAGCGAAAAATTAAACATCGAAGCTGCCCTAAAAATCGTTTATCAATGGCAACAACAAAGCGAAAAAAATACAAGGAAGAAATTACTAGATTTTAAAAAAACAATAGAAACACATTGGACAATTGATTGGGGATTAGAAAATTTTGACGTAGAACGATTGATTACCAAAAAGGAATTAGCGGTCTTGTTAGATCAAATAATTGATCCTTTTTATTTAAAGTCGGTTGATTTTGAAGGAAATTTTTTGGAATCGAATGATCTTTAGCATAAGGGGAATTTCTTAAATTAGAGAATGTGTCATCCCTCTGGGACTTTGAGCCATTGATATGAATAACAAGACATTTACAAATCTTAAAAGCCCCAGAGAGACGACATATTTTCACAAAGGAAATTTATCTTGAGTTTACCGTCTTTTGCTTAAAAGAAAAATTATTTCAAACATGCACAATCCAAAACTATATATTTTATTTTTTCTGCTTTGCAATTCTCTCTCACAG
>JBCCJE010001006.1:0-2302 GCA_039027925.1 Bacteroidota bacterium | reverse complement strand
GCTGGCTTTCGTTACGGTATCCTGCGCTAAGAAAAATTATTTGAGGACTAAAGACCTGAAGGCTAGCATGATCGAGTCGCCACAGACCCAAGCAGATATTGATAGAAATAGAATTGTCAAATACGCCCTAGCGAACAAACTCAAAGGTAACTTCACCTCTAGCGGAATTTTTTATACCATTGATAATCCCGGTGAAGGGATGGAAAGGCCAACGACCGAATCAACGGTAACGGCTCACTACACGGGTAAGGTCTTGAGTGGGAAAAAATTTGATTCCTCATACGATAGAGATCAACCATTAGAATTCAAGTTGGGACAAGTAATCAAAGGTTGGCAAGAAGCCATTCGATTACTTGGTAAAGGAGGCAAAGGAACATTTTTGATTCCTTCCGAATTGGCCTACGGTGATCGAGCAGTAGGGGAGGTGATTAAAGAAAATTCAGTATTGGCATTCGATGTGGAGTTACTGGATTTTAAAAGTGAATAATTGTAAGGAGTTGCTTTACTAGCGTTTTGACGGGCGAGTATTTTATATCATTATTGTGCACTCGTCAAAGTGCTAGTACTTTACTTTTTTTAGAAAAATAGCTCAACTATGGCAGACGGGTTTTTCAATAAAACAGCAAAATTTTTAAAGAAAGGTGGACAGTATTTATCGGATAAATTAAATCTTGAAATTCACGATCTCATCAATGCCGTCAACAAAAACGATACGGAAATGGTGGCGCGCTGCATTTACGCAGGGATAGATCCCAACCTACAAGATGGTATCAACCGCCGTGCCCTGCCTATAGCCATTGACAATAACAACACGGACATCATTGAAATACTTTTGGAGGGAAAAGCTGATCCGAACCTACCCGGTAAAGATGGGGAATCCGCTATCTTCAAAGCTGCTTCGTGGCGCAACGCTGCCTACGTAGGATTACTCATGGAGGCCGGCGCCGACATCTACCGAAAAGGAGCTAACGGCATATCCGCCATAGACGAAGCCAAGCGAAAAGGGTTTGCGGACATCTTGAATTACATGGAAAACTTCAAGGTAAATCAGCGCAAAGAGCAAGTGCAACGAGATCAATCCACTCACCAAGAAATCAAAGCCAAGGCTGAAGAAGCCCAACAACTAAGGGCACAAGAAGCTGCCCTAGCGGCCGAACAAAAAAGACAGCAAGAGCAAGCTGCACAAAAAGCTAAAATCGAAAAAATAGAGCGCATCTACGATGTACCTAACAATGGAATTACAAATGCCTTGATAGCCGCCATACAACGAGGCGACAAAGACGCAGTTGATTTATTTTTAGATAAAATAGAGGACGTCAACCAGATAGATTCTTCTTTGAATACGACTCCTTTACTTTCGGCCATCACTTATAAAAATACTAAGGCGGTAGTGGAACTGATACAAAAAGGAGCGGATTTCATTCAAGTAGTGCCCCAGCAAAGACACTCTCCACTTACGCTGGCAGTAAGCATGAACGCCCACAAGCTAGTTCAATTTATTTTGGAAAAAAATACAGGAACAGATGCTAACATGCTCAACGATCCTGACCAATTATTAAGTCCCACTTTTTTAGCGTACAAAGATCCGAAGATGTTGGATTTGCTGTTGGCGGCTGGGGCTGATCCTTATTTTGGCGGAAAGGCTGGTACTTCTCCCGTAGTCAAAGCCATTGAAAAAGCATCCATTGGTATTTTACCCGTTTTGGCAAAACACCAAATAGACTTAAATCGAAACACCGACGGTAAAACCCTCATGGAATGGGCCATTCAGTTTAATCGAAAAGATTGGGTAGTCGGCTTGCTCAGGGAAGGGGTCAGTTCGGAGGCTGCGCTAAATTTTATGAAGCAAACGGAAGAACGGGAAGATACTGCTACAAAATCAGAAGAAGAGTAAACTGATCGCCAACTACTTCGAGAAAAAAGAATACCCAAAAATACTTACGACCACAATGATTAATCCGATCAGCAGCACGATAAAGGTGGAATTATTTCTGTACTGATTGTAGAGCAATTCCATAATGTCTCGCCACTCCAATCCTCTGACTGCTCCCTCTCTAGCCAACACAAAATATTTTTTACCACCTTTTCTGATTTGATTGCCGTGTTTTTTTAGGATAAAAAAATCACGATTAAGAAATGCCAAATCGTAGAGTTCGCTAGTAATCACGGATTCACCCACGCTTTTCTCAATGATAAAAGTATTGGATTTGCTCAAAATCTTCCACGTACCAGGTGTGATATTTCCATCAATAGAAATCAAGTATTCCCCTTCCGCTCTAAAAATATGCAGCACCGACTCGTG
>JBCCJE010001005.1:0-2307 GCA_039027925.1 Bacteroidota bacterium | reverse complement strand
TTCAAATGGAGGTTCAATATCAAAATCTTCAAGGTATGGAGAAAATGTCCATACTTGTGAACATATGTCTATTTCCCGTTCTAACTTTAAATTATGATACTTACTATCAAAACCAACATATTCTAATATCATCCATCGAAGTTCTAATACTTCAACATTTTCTAATTTGGTATTATAACGATCTTCTGTCTCCATTCGAAAGTTTTGAAAAAACAATTGAGGGTTGTAATCTAAAATCTTAAATTGATTTTTTTTCAGAAAATTTAAGGTCTTTATAAACTCTTTAAAAGGTACGTCCATAATATATCTAAATTAGAAATATGAAAATAATACGACTTTTTAATCTAGTTTGCGCTAATGCTCCAGCATTAGTGTATTCATCAACAAGCCTCTGGCTTGTGTTCAAAGTAGAAGAAAACAGAAGCCAGCCAGAAGCTTCAAGATGAATACACCAAGGCACAGCCTTGGTTCGAACATACCCTTTCTCTCTTCTCTCCTCCCCCTACAACCCAACAGAAAAAAGATAAATAAGCGCAAACTGCAAAATCATGGTACCGTCAATAAGTCCTGTAAAAAAATAATCATGGTGGATACGATCCGCATACCGAATAAAAAACCACGTAGAAACATAAGAAAGTAGTAATCCGAGAAGTACGTGCTGATCGTAATATCCAAGATAAGAAAGTAAAGCACTCAACAAACTCGCCGTCACTAATACCCCCAAGCCTAATAATTTAGTCCGCTTGATTCCGATGACCGCAGGAATAGTTTTCACCTTACTGTGGGTGTCCACCTTGAGGTCTCTGATATCAAAAGGAAGGGTGATTGCAAAAATAAACAAACAGCGTTCTATCCCCATCAGCCACGTACCCGCCTCTAGGAGTTTGCCAAGCTCTAGTGCGGGAAGAAATACCGTGACCCACGACCAGACAATCGCAATCAAAAATATTTTGATATGATTAAAATCCCGTAGCCTTTTTTTTCCACTCAAAAAAGGAATCACGTAACCCAAAGAAATGATGGCGGGGATAATTAAGCTGAGTTGAACGGCTAAGGAAACGTACCAAAAACAGATCGTTCCGCCTATTCCTGCTAGCACGGCGTAAATGATAATGTGGTGGCGAAACTTAGAAATAACGGCATAGCGCTCTATTTCTAAAAATTCGTGTACCTTAGAAATACCGATAATTCGATGCAAGGCATATAAAAAAAGCGTAGCAAAAAAGCTCAACCCTAGCAACCAATTCCACGTGATTGTTCCGTTGAAAATAAATTGCGTTTGCCAGCACATTGCAGCGGCGCACAGTGCTATCCATAGGTTGCTGTAAAAAATAAGATCGATGAGTTTTTTTAAAATCAAATCTTCTAAAATTTTAGCAATTGCTCTGTTCTCACTTCTCTCTTCCCCTTTCCCACTTCAAAAATAAACCAAGCATCTGACAAAGCCATCATCTTTCCCTTCGCTTGGTTGCCCTTGTCAACCGATCATTGATTGACCTACCTAATCCTTTGTCGGGAAATCGCTCCGCCACAATCATATCTAATTCCAACTTATCCAGTAGGTGAAGCGTGTCATAAAGTTTTGCTGCGGCTTCTTTTAAATTTCCCAACGGAGAAAGCACCTCTACGTGCCCAATATTTTTAGCTTTTATTTTTTTGTTAAAAGTTAAAACCCCAATTCTTTTGTTAGGAAAATCTGCAATGTACGCTTCGGCGTGCGCTACCAAAAAAGTGGGTGTCTCGGGCGCATAATGTCGAGAGAGCATACCGGGCGCATTGGGTGCTACCTCTTTCTTATTTTTAATGATGACTGCTCCAACAACAGCAGTAATCTCCTCCACCGTCAACGAACCCAACCGATAAAGTACGGGTTGTTCATCTTCAAAACCAATGATGGTGGACTCAATTCCATTCTGACAAGCCCCACCGTCCAATACCATGGATAGCTTTCCATCAAAGTAATTTTTTACGTGAGCGGCTTTTGTAGGACTAATGTTACCAAAGGGATTGGCACTCGGTGCAGCTAACGGAAAATCGAGTATTCGAAGTAAACTCAGAGTAAGTGGATGATTTGGAACTCTGATGCCAACGGTATCTTTTCCCGCCGTAATCAAATCGGGAACCGTATTTTTTTTGGGTAAAATCAAAGTCAGCGATCCCGGCCAAAAAGTACTAGCCAGTAATTTTGCTTTCTCAGGAATATGGCTAACCAACAGATCTAGCTGCGTCAAAGAATGGATATGAACAATCAAAGGATTAAAAAGCGGTCTTTGCTTTAATGTAAATATTTTGTTGATAGCTTTTTCG
>JBCCJE010001004.1:0-2315 GCA_039027925.1 Bacteroidota bacterium | reverse complement strand
TAGAGCAATAGGAAGAGTAATATTTTTTTGTATTAGTATTGTTGTCCTGAGCGTTTTCATATCTACTTATCTCCACATTAATTGGCTCATTGAATTTGGATTGACGATCATAGGCGGTATCTTGCTAGCTATTTTAACTGGAATGTTAGATTTTAAATTTGCCGCAGAATTTTTAAAGAAAAAAGTCTAAAGACCATTTTCCTACCGCACCACACTCACTGTCATTTTTTTATCAAATGAACCTCTGATAATGGGCGATTGCCGATTAGAGGTATAGCTCTTAACATTGGTAGAAATAAAATCAAACAATTCACTTACATTTACAATCTTATCATAATTTCGATCTGCTTCGCCTTCCAATCCTCTAATCAAAAAGTGACTAAAGACCCCTTGTCGTAATCCGCTTGATTCCAGCGAAATTTCTTCCATTTTTGACGAAAGAATCAAAGCCGTACCCGCATTTGATTTTGCCAAATTACGATAGTACATATTTACGATTTGGTCATCGGAGTAGATCGGTCCTTTTCCACCGCCACCTTTCATGGCTAATCCGCCGGCGTGGCAAGCATCCGCAATGCACAATTTATATTTTGCGGGACTTTGATTCAAGATTTCGTTGATCTCCGTATGGAATAATTTATTACTCACCCGATCAAAATCAATAGGTAAAAAACAATCTTTCAACCCGTGACCGCTGTAGTACATCATCACTAAGTCATCTTCCCCTGCATTCATAAATAAATCCATCATCGCCTCCTTGATATTTTTTCGAGTAGCTTCTTCATCTATCAACATCCGAATCTGATTATCCTGAAGTGCTCCTCCTTCTGGACTTTTTAAGAAAGCGTACATACGGTAGGCATCATCGTCAGAATATTTTAGTACTGGCATGTGCGTGTAGGTAGAAATCCCGATGATGAGTGCGTGTACTTTTACTTTACTATTTCTACGAATATCTTCTAGCGTTTGGATGGTTTCATCTATCTTTTGGATTTTTCTAGGTACTTCTTGCGTCACTAGTTTAGGCTCTTCCTTGATGGTAGTGGGCTTTTCGGGACCGATATAAGTGCCTTCTTTCCAGTAGCCTTTGACGGGTGTACCGTCTGATAAAAACAAAGTTCCCTTACCGTGAAAACTACCCTTTGCCCAATCCCCATCGTAAAATTCGCCGTTGGAATAAATGCAAACACCCTGTCCGTGGGGCATCTCATCTTTGAAGAAACCAGTATATTTGGCGCTCCCCGCTTCGTAAACGTAGGTGCCGAATCCTTGGTCACAATCTCCCTCTAGGCAACCTTCTTTGGTTTTTCCCTTGGCACTAAAATGTTGACCGTGTATCCATTCACCGGTAGTGATGCTACCGTCGGTGTGGTAAACAATCCCGTTGCCATGTTGAAAGTTATCTTGAAAATACCCAATGTACTTATCACCGTTGGGCAGACACCAAGTACCAAAGCCATGAGTCAGACCGTCGGCAAAGCTACCTTCGTAGTAGCTACCATCTTCGTAGAGGAACTTCCCTTCACCGTTGAAGCAGTTTCCGTGAATACATTGTGAAAAACTGGGAAATGAGCAAAGCATCATCATTGCGAGGACGCCGCCAACAAATTTTCTCATAGTGGAATTTTAGTTAAAGACTTGAACTTGGTGGGAGGGAAAAAAATTCTTGTCTAGTGGTAATATATTCGTATGTGCATTTTCTATATCAAATATATTACCAAATTCAGACACCTGAGAAAAAAGACCGTCACGAATCATTCAAGTTTAGTGACAATCAAATCAACGGAAGATTGGAAAAGATAAAAGTAAACGGCAAAAGTTACCAAACTTTTTCTGCCTTTCCTTCTTCTACCCATTTACTCCACCGTTTATTGTAGGTGTGTACTTTTTCGGTGGGTTGATTATCTTTATCCACTACTTCATTGCCTTGATTCACCCACTCGAAGATACTGCCATAAAGATTATAGACATTGGAGTAGCCCATTTTTTGGAGTTGTTCGCCTACCTTTTCACTTCGGTAACCGATGGAGCAATAGACTACGATCTGCTCGTCTTTATCTATTCCGTCGAGGACATCTTTGTCTATTTTTCTAAAACCAATACGCTTCGCTCCTTCGATGTGGCTCACCTCAAATTCACTTTCTGGGCGAGCGTCCAAAATGATAACATCGTCTTGCATTTCTTTCAATTCATCAACGCCCATTACTGGAATTGTAAAATTGATGGTCTTAGCTATTTTTTTGTCAAAAGCATCATTATTGACTTTTGGGCGAGCCCCCGGTGCTTGAGCACAACTGATGGAAACAAAAGCAATT
>JBCCJE010001003.1:0-2316 GCA_039027925.1 Bacteroidota bacterium | reverse complement strand
TTGAACTATTTTCTTTAATTCCCTGGGCATCCATCACCTTCTGTACTTTTTTAGCATTGACCGCCGTAGCTCTTTGGGAACTAGAATAAGCGTAAAGCGATATGCCAGCAGCTTTATCAGTTTTTACCCTTCCTGATTTGGCATCAACATTTTGTTGTTGGTATTTTCTGGAAAGTGCTAAGACTTTTTTGTCAAACTCAATCCCTTTTTCTTCTGCCATCTCTAAGGCGTTATTGGCCATCGCCGAGCTAAGGACTCTAGCCCATCCTCGATCATTCCAACTTCCATCTGCCAGTTGAGTACTTTCCAATTTTCTCAAACATTTAGCGATAGCTTCATCAATTCTGATTTGTAACGCATCGTCATCTACTGCCATTGGTGAGATACGAATCAAGAATTGACTAGCCAAAGAGACATCAATATTTTGTCCAAGCTTCGTTTGCGGTTGAGTACCTCGCAACTTGGTGATGTTAGGGGCATCCTCTTTTGCACCTTCTACATTTTTCAAAACAAACATTAATGCTCTATTGAGGTTGGCATGGTACGGCCCTTCTTCGAGGGTATTGCCCACTCGCATTAATGCTAGACCAACGAAGGCCGTCGTAGCGGGATCCACATTTACATTTCGGGGATCTCTGTTTTTCTGATTAGTATGTTGACCGGCACCGTATCCACCGTTTCTAGCTTGTGCGTTGGCCAACCAATGCAAACTTTTTTTCAAATAACTAGGGAGAGGCTTTACGGCTTCGCCTTTTAATGGATCAAAACCATCAGACTTACGCACCACGGGTGCAATGGGCGTTCCCGTATTGACATCCACCAACTGTACTTGGTCGGAAGAAGACTCCGCTGAATCTTGCTGCTGATAACTAAAGAAGTAAAAAAGGATACCGCCGAGTACGACGAAAAAAACGAGTAGATAACTTTTTATAGTTTTCATAAAAAATTGTTTTGTGAGAAAATAAATTGAAATGGAAAAATCGAATCTATTCTCTGTGGTGAAAAAATTGGATTCTAATTGTTGAAGGAGCAGATCAGCTCTATTGCTGATAGGATGCCCAAAATACAACAATTGGTGTTCAAATTCATTTTTTTAACATCCGTTTTTAAAATCGAAAATACTTGTTCCGAAGCTTTGAAGGTCAAGCATTACGAACTATTCCCAAAAATTCTGCGAACCAAAAATAAATTACAACTTTTCGTTTCGTGGTAGTGTCTTTCTATCAGTTTTATTAATAAATAATTTTATCATCAATCTAAAATCTTGAAAATGAAATGCTTACAACTCATCTTAATAGCAACTTTAGCTACCTTTTTAACTTTTAATACGACCGCCCAAGTATGGGAAGACGGTAGTTCAGGAGACCGAGAAACTCGCAATGTTGATCCCTTCGAGCAGGTATCCGTCGGTGGAGGAATTGATTTAATTATCAAGCAGGGTGGTTCGCAGTTGGTAGAAGTCGAAGCGTCGAGTAATGTTTTGGAAAAACTTAAGACCGAAGTAAAAAATGATAGATTAAAAATATACTTTGATGGTCGGATGAAAAGATACAAAAATGCTATGGTTTATATCACTGTAAAAAATTTAACTGGAATTTATGCTAGTGGCGGTTCCGACGTAGAATCCGACGGGGATCTTAAATTTGGAGAACTGGAAATCAACACTAGCGGTGGCTCCGATCTCGAATTAAATCTCTACTGCAGCGTACTAAAAATCAACACCAGCGGTGGCTCCGACGCCGAATTGACTGGCAATGCCGTGGAAATGAAATTGCAAGCATCGGGAGGGAGTGATTTTGACGGATATGGTTTTAAAGTAAAAAAGGCTACCGTCTCCGCTTCGGGAGGTTCTGACTCTAATGTTTACGTGACCGAAGACTTAACCGTAAGTGCGAGTGGATCCAGCGATGTTAACTACAAAGGCGATCCCGCTAAAACTGAGCTACGATCTTCGGGCGCATCGGACATCAATGGAAGATCAGCAAACTAGATAATAAGCACTTGATGCGAAATCTCGGAGAGGTGAAGAATAGGCGGTAGAAATCATTCAACAAAATTTAGTAAATCGGTATTGGCGATCGTAATGACCAATACCGATTTTTTATTTTCGAAAAGCAACTCCCCAAAACATTACAGAACAACTATACTCGGTTTTCAAAATAATTACTAATTTTGTTAACGAGCTTAAGAAAACATTAGAGTATGTCTAAAATTTTAACGAACTGAAAATCAAGAGTTTATGGTTTTGACGATAAATTCACAAACGATTATATCGAGATACATGAGTGCGTGAATTTGAAGTCAAGTTCATAAAAT
>JBCCJE010001002.1:0-2321 GCA_039027925.1 Bacteroidota bacterium | reverse complement strand
CTAGCATACCAAAAAATTTACTCACTCCCGAGAAAAATCCTTTTTTGTAGATTTTAAAATAGAGTCCGTCTTTGTTGGCGAAGGGTGCGCGCATACGGGTATAGGTTACTTTTGACTTACCCGAACTTCGAGTGTACGTATCCAAAATAATTTCCCAATCTGCGTGGTAGTACATGATATAATCTCTTTTCCAGAATCCACCTTCTTTGTACCTTCCCCCAATATCGTAAGCGATTTGTGACCAAATTTCTTTTTTGCTCGGTCCGAAAAGACTTCTTAGAAAACTCATGGTGTTGGATTTTTTTGAAGTTTAGAGATTTGATAGCAACTTTACTTAACCCAAAATGGATTAACTGACTTAGAGATTATTTATCAAAAAATTGTAACTACTTAGCACCATGTTTTGAGAACCTCGTGGGCTGAGAAAGCGGGAATGTAAGTGTTCTTAAAGCCAAATTATGGAGCGTTTGTTGGCTTTAAGAACTTTTGCTTTACTTATTTGCTATCCCACGAAGTTCTCAAAGCATGGTGTTAAGCAGTTACAAAAAATTTAACAATAGCTTTACGGATAGCTTTTGGTATTTTTTTTCCCGATTTGGTTTTTAAAAAATCCTTGCGTCCGTTGTGCTGAAAAAATTGTCCCATCTGACTATTGAAAACCAATTTCCCCTCCGTAAATTCTCTTTCCTCCACTTCGCCTACCGTCCTCATAGATACAAAGATCAAACGAGTAACTTCATGGTTGGCTTCATCAATCAGTAGCCAATGGTATATTTTACTGATCTCCTCACTTTCGATATCCGTTCTTTTTATCTCAATGAGGGATTCGGTTGTTCCTTTCAGATAGAATACCACATCAAATGTAAATGGATTGTTATTCATTTTTGTAGATGTATTGTTAATGCTTTGACGAGCTAGCTCTTCGGAGGTCATTCCGTAGATGGGCGGTGTCTCTACGCCCAACAGTCCTAGGTATAGATACAACTGCCCCCGATGATGAATTTCGTGTTCTACCATCGCCCGCAGCCACTTCCAAAGTGTAATTTGTCCACCGCTGGGAAGGGTACATTTTTCATTCAAGTCAGCTACCGTTAACTTAGAAAAAATAGCTAAGGACTCTTCGTGCATTTCGTCGTAGTAGTTCACCACGTGGGCTAGCCCTTGGGCGTATTTTTCCCCACAGCCATCGTATCTGCTGAGTTTGAATTGGGCATTTTCCGCAAACATGTACCGTTCGGTATTCGCCAAGTGTCTTATCGTATCGCCGATGGTGAATCGCCCTTTTCCAAAACTCCACTCCAATTTATTTTCGGGAATATAGTCGAATAATCTTCGAGTTCTGAACTTGACCTTCGAGTAATATTGCAAAAAGCTATCTATGTCTGTGATTTCCATGTTTCTTAGTCTTGATTGATTACACTGCTCAATGTAACATAAATTTGGATTTTGCCAAAGGACAATTTTTTATAATTCAGGGAGTCTTCTGCATCTCCTTGGCTGCATTGATTTTTAGGGCAATTTTTTCAAAAATTAAAATTCCCAAGGAGTTGCAGATAAAATCTAAAAGCTCACAATTCCGATTAGCGAGTAAGGCTTGACTGGCTTCTTCCAAGGTGAAAAACGAAAAAACGAGTACGCTACCAAGTAAGAAGTTATATTTTGAAATCTTTGCCCTGCGAAATTTTAAAAGGTAATTGACGACCAAGGTCAGCATACCTACCAGGAGAAAATGACTCAACTTATCTTTGAACGGCACGTACTTTACTAGATCAAAAACAAATAAATCCCATCCCATGTTGGCGTACAAAATGATGATACCAATGAAAAACAAATAGCCATAGCTCAGGTACTTTAGCATTTTAAAAAAATTTAAACTTGTGAAATAAAATGTTGAATTTGACCACGAGGATGACGTGGTGTTGAAGTGCTTTCCATAACAACGAGAAATGGAAAAGGTTATTATAATAAATGCCTCATTCCTAAATGGTTATTCTTTCCTGATGAGTTGGGTATGCTTCCAAGTTTGATTTTCAAAAAATGCCAAACAGTAGATCCCGCTCGGTAGATCTTTTAAAGATAGTGTTGTCTTTTAAAAAAATCTTTGATTGCGTTCTATCAGATTTTTACCATCACTCGAAAATAATTTGATTTCTATCCAATCTTTTTTATTCGTTTCGATCACTAAGAGGTCACTTACTGGATTTGGGAAAGCAAAAACTTGATTTTTCTCATGGCGAAATTTATTAATGATCTATTCCTTGGTGTAGGATAAAATTAATTGCTCCCAAATTTTTTTCAACAAGAGATACCTGTGGTTGTTT
>JBCCJE010001001.1:0-2325 GCA_039027925.1 Bacteroidota bacterium | reverse complement strand
TGACTTTGCCAATTCCTTTATGTGTAAAAAACTAATACAATAAACTCATTTTTAGGTTTTTACACATAAAATAAAAATACATATAATTTTAAAAAGTAAACATTCAAAATTAGAATAGATAATGGCGTTAATTGGAAAAATTAGAAAAAACAACTGGCTTTTGATTGTTGCTATTGGTCTTGGATTAGCAGCATTCATTATGATGGATTCCATGTCGGGAGATCGAAGTATTGGTGCTACGGCCGGAACTACCATCGGAAATATTGGAGGCAACAAAATTAGCTATCCCGAATTTGATCGGATTTACCAGATCAGAAGCAAAAATTTCGAGAGTACAGATAGCTACGGTCAGCGTGCTTCGGTTTGGAATTATTTGGTAGAAAAAACAATCTTGGAAGAAGAAGCGGAGGATCTAGGTATTGGCGTAAGCTCGCAGGAGTTGATTGATTTACAGTTCAATCCAGCAACCCTTAGTCCACTTATGGCACAGCGGTTTCCTGCCGCTGGAGGAAATCAATTTAGTCCGCAACCCGATATGCAACGGATTCAATCATTCCAACAGGCTATCGAAGCAGGTACTGATTTGACGCCCGAATTCATTGATTTTTGGAAAATGCACGAAGGAGAGGTGAGAAAAGATCGAGTACAGACCAAGCTCAACACCCTCGTGAGCAAATCCATGTACACCCCTACTTGGATGGTAGAAAAATCTTACGCAGAACAAAATCAGGCGATTAATTTTAATTACGTAAAAATTCCCTTCGATGAAGTTGATGACAGCGAAGTTACCGTTGAAGATTCGGATTTATCAGACTACCTAAAGGCAAACGCCGCAAAATACATGCAGGATGAAGCAACTAGAAAACTCGGCTACGTGGTTTTCGATGTCATCCCAACTGTTGCTGATTCTGCTAAAGTGAGAGACGAAATGGCAAAACTAGGCGACGAATTCGCAGCGGCAGAAAGCGACTCTAATTTTGTAGAAAATAATTATGGTCAATTTAGACAAGGCTGGCTAGAAGCTGATAATTTGAATGAGTCCATTCAAGATTTCGCTTTTACTAATGACATAGGAGCGGTATCAACTCCTTACTTGGAAGGAAGAGCGTATAAAGTTGCTAAAATTTTGGACAGGAGAGTACTGCCCGATTCTGCTAAGTGTCGCCATATATTGATTAACGATCCTAACATGCCAAGAGGGCAGAAGCCTTTTGAAGCTCAATATGTTACTTGGGAAAAAACCGTAGATAGTTTGAAAACAGTTTTAGAGAACGGGACGGCTAGTTTTGATAGTTTAGCTTTAAAATATAGCAATGATCCAGGTAGTAAAAACAATGGAGGCGTTTATGAACACGCACCAGTTAATCAATATGTACCGGAGTTCAACGACGTAGTATTTTATAAAGGTGAACTCAATAAATTATACTCGGTAAGAACTCAATTTGGAGTCCATTTGATAGAACCATTAGAAAGGAAAAACATCACCAACACCGAAAGAGTGAAAGTGGCTTACGTGAGTAAAAATGTCATTCCATCCCGAGAAACTACCAAAAACAAGTACAAAGAAGCTACTGCATTTATCAAAGACAACGCCGACCTAGAGGCGATGAAAGCCGCCGCCGAAGCCAATAACGATATTGAGTTCACCTCATCCAATCCAGTAAAAGCCAACGACTACAACATCACGGGGCTTGGATTTACAGAGGATGCCAGAAGGATGGTCAAATTTGCTTTTGAAAATAGCGTTGGGGAGATCTCATCTGATGTTTATGCTTTTCAGGATGCCGTAGATTTTTACGACAACAAATACGTAGTGGCGGGCGTAGAATCTATTCAGCCAGCAGGCAAGCCATCGCTAGAGGACGTGAGAGAGACTATCACTCCGATTGTTAGAAATATGAAGAAAGGAGAAAAAATCAAAGCAAAGATCAATGCGCAAGATTTGGCATCCATAGCGGCCTCGTTTGAGGGTATCTCGGTGGATACAGCTTCTGCTGTCAGATTTAATGCTTCTTCTGTTCCTGGCTTAGGTCAAGAACCCAAGGTGATTGCATCGGCATTTAACTTAGAAGTCAATAGTGTGTCGCAACCGATTGTAGGAGACAATGGGGTTTACGTGGTGCAGACAACCCTCAAGCCCAATATGGGAGAACCTTCTAATCTGGCGCAGGTCAGAAAGACGATCAGAGCAGCTTCTCAAAATCAAGTGCCAACAGCACTTATGGCTGCCATGAAGAAGAATACGGATATTGATGATAAGCGATCCAAGTTTTACTAGAATTTTGATTTTTAATCAATAAAAAATAACAGGGTGAAATATTTGCC
>JBCCJE010001000.1:0-2334 GCA_039027925.1 Bacteroidota bacterium | reverse complement strand
GCGTCAATCAGCAGGGCGTAGTCGTCTAGGAATGCGTTGATGACTGACTTTCCATCTTTGTAATTTCTATTTAGTCGGTAGTCCTCTTGCATCATATTTTTTATTAAAAAATTAGCATTTTTAACGGCAGCGTTCAAGTAGGCTTCTCTACCCAATGCTCGGTAAGCGTCAGTGTACCCCTTAAGCATCAGAGCATTCCAAGCCGTGAGGATTTTGTCGTCCAAGCCCGGGCGAATGCGTTTTTTCCGTTCCCGTAAAAGCAATGTTTTGCCTTGTGTAATTTTACCTTCCAAATCCCCCACCGAAAGTTTGAATTTTCTTGCTAACGTGGAAGAGGAATTTTTGCGGTACAAAATATTTTTCCCATTTTCCCAATTCCCCTTTTTCTCCACTTCGTAATACTCGTTGAACATTGGGCTGAGTTCCTCGCCGAGTAGGGAGTCAATTTCTTCTTTTTGCCACACGTAAAATTTCCCTTCCTCTCCTTCGCTATCAGCATCCAAGGAAGAGTAGAATGCTCCTTCGGAGTTGGTCATTTCTTTACGTACCCATTCTAGGGTTTCGGAAATCACACTTCGATACAATGGATTTCTCGTAAATTGAAAGGCCTTTGCGTACATGCTCACGAGTTGGCCATTGTCGTACATCATTTTTTCGAAGTGTGGCACTATCCAATCCGCATCGGTGGAATACCGCGCAAATCCACCGCCAAGATGATCGTAAATACCTCCGTAAGCCATTTTATCCAAGGTGGTGGTTACAGCATTTAGGGCTTTTTGATTATTGGTGAGATAATGATAGCTCAGCAAAAACTCGTGGTTGTTGGGCATCGGAAATTTGGGCGCCCCCTTCCTTCCTCCTTTTTTCATGTCCATGTTATCCAAAAAATTGCTCGCTACGGAATTGAGTTTTCCCTTGCTAAAACTCTGGTTACTGGTATTCCTTACAATGTCATCTTGGCTTTGAATGCCTTGCTCCAGTTGCTGCGCAAACTGCTCCAAATCATCTGGTTTCTCCTCTTTCAATTTTATAAAATTATTTAAAATTTTCGTCCACTCCTCCTTGGGAAAATAAGTACCCGCCCAAACTGGTCGGCCGTCGGGCATCGCAAAGGCGTTCAATGGCCAGCCACAACCTCGACCACTAGCTAGTTGGCACGCCGTCATGTACACATCATCCACATCGGGACGCTCCTCTCGATCCACTTTAATATTGATAAAGTTTTCGTTCATAATATTGCTGACCAGCGTGTCCTCAAAGGATTCGTGTTCCATCACGTGACACCAATGACAAGCGGCGTATCCGATACTGATAATCATCATTTTATTTTCTGCTCTGGCTTTGGCAAGCGCAGCTTCTCCCCACGGATACCAGTCCACGGGATTGTGGGCATGTTGTAGCAGATAGGGACTACTCTCATTGATTAGCTGATTGGTGAACTCGTGTTTTTCGTCGGAGGGTACGGGTGGTTTACTTTTTTGGGAAGAACCACAGGCGGAAAGAAATATTGTAATAAATAGTACGTGTAGGAAAATTCTCAACATGATTTTTTTCACAAATTTAAAATAGTCATAGCTATTTTTCAATTTTCCAACTTCTAATCAACTCACAAGAACAATAAATCTAATTTACAAATAGCTTGTCAAATTACATCAAAAAAATCCGTTCTTGTACTTTTTTTCGGTAGCGAATCCCTATGGGAATTATTTTTTCATCAATAAAAATTCGTTGGTTCTGCATGGAAGTGATTTTACTTTGATTGATGATAAAGGACTTATGGACTCGAAGGAATTGTTCAGAGGGAAGTAAATCTTCTAATTTTTTTAAAGACATTAAAGACAAAATCTTTCGATCCGACAGATGAAATGCTACGTATTCTCTCATGCCTTCTACGTAAAAAATATCTTCAAACTGGAGTTTATACACTTTATACTCTGATTTGACTAAAATAAAATCCTGACGGAGTTCTAATTCCTTTGGAGATTGATTGGCTCTCCACTTGAGTTGATCTTGCTCCAACTCAAATCGTTTAACGGCTTTTTTTACCGCCTTTTCAAATCGTTCTAATCTGAATGGTTTGACTAGATAATCAATGGCTTCTAGGTCAAATCCATCTACGGCATAGATAGGGTAAGCCGTAGTAAAGATAATCATAGATGGCGGCGTTAGTTTTTTCACAAAATCCAATCCCGAAATTTCGGGCATTTGTATGTCTAAAAAAATTAAATCGACTTCACCACCTGCTATTAAATCTTTAGCAAATCTTGGAGCTTTGAAAACACCCACTAAAACTAAATCTGGAATTTTAGTAATGTATTTTTTTAATAAATCTCT
>JBCCJE010000999.1:0-2338 GCA_039027925.1 Bacteroidota bacterium | reverse complement strand
GAAAAGTAGGCATCAATGACTAATCCTGTATTCTTCCGCACGTAATTTTTAAATCCTTTTTTAGTGAGCTGATCGCAAAACTTCGCCGTCCGACGATCCTGCCAAACAATAGCTTTATGGATAGGTTCTCCCGTATTTTTATCCCAGACCAAAGTAGTTTCTCGTTGATTGGTGATACCAATAGCTTTGATCTGATGAGGCGTAATATTATTGTTTTTTAAAACATTTTGCGCCACAGTCAATTGTGTCTGCCAGATTTCGTTGGCATCGTGTTCTACCCAACCGCTCTTAGGGAAATATTGCGTAAACTCTTGTTGCTCGACCGCTACGATGTTGCTGTCTTTGTCAAAAATAATAGCCCGTGAGCTAGTTGTTCCTTGGTCTAATGATAAGATATACATGGATTGAATTTTTGTTTTTAAAAAGTTTGCTGGTGAGAGAGGCGATAACTTCGAAATTGGACACTTCATCTTCCGAAAACAATTAAGGGGATGAGGTGTTTTTTAGAAAGCAATTTTATCGCAGTATTAAATAATTAGTCTAATTTCGCAGCCACCAAATATAGATAAAAAAACCAGCTTGGAAAAAATTAACAATCATGACCGTAGCACCTAAAACTCAAAAAAAGTTGAACGTAAATGTCACCCGCCTACCCTACGCAGAAGTACCACAAATATCCTCAAAAGACAAAGCCTACGCCAGTGCAGAAGCAGCGTTGAAGCCCTTCTATAAATATCCAGTCGCCTTAGATGCTTTTGCGCAAATCATTGAAGATAAAAAGAAAGATTTGACGGACAGAGCAACACTTGTAAATGTCTTGTTAGAGCAGTACAAAAAATTCGGACTGACAACGGCGGTAGAGAAAAATATTCACGCCCTGAGTTCCGAAAAGACCTTTACCATCGTGACGGCTCATCAGCCTACCCTATTTACGGGGCCGCTCTATTATGTTTACAAAATCATCTCTACGATTAACTTAACTAGAAAATTAAATGCGTATCTTCCTGATTATCAGTTTATTCCAGTTTTTATCACGGGTGGAGAAGATCACGATTTTGAGGAAATGAACCACGTCAATCTTTTTAATAAACAATTGGTTTGGGAAAATACGGAGCAAGGATCGGTCGGCGCCATGCAGACTGCTAGCCTAAAAAATGTGTTGGCAGAGTTAAAAGAAATCTTGGGTACTTCCGAAAATGCGCAACGAGTTTATGAATTGATGGAAAGAACGCATACTTCTTTTGAGCGATACTCCGATGCTGCTTTAGCCTTGGCGAATGAGCTTTTTGGGAAAGACGGATTGATAGCTATCAACATGAATCATCCTGATCTCAAAAGAATTTTTATCCCGTACATCAAGGATGAAATACTGAATCAAGTATCACATCCTTTCGTCGAAGCAACTGCCGAAAAACTCAATGCGGCTGGATTCAAAACGCAAGCCACTCCAAGAGAAATTAATTTCTTTTACCTAAATCCACAAATCCGTGAACGTATTGTTTTTGAAAATGATAAATTTCAAGTATTGAACACAGACATTTCTTTTTCGAAGGCAGCAATGGAAAAAGAGATCAACGAACATCCCGAACGTTTTTCGCCCAACGTCATCATGCGACCGCTTTACCAAGAGGTCATTTTACCCAACTTGGCCTACATCGGCGGCGGCGGAGAATTGGCGTACTGGCTAGAAAGGAAAACGCAATTCGAATATTTTGGCGTCAACTTTCCGATGTTAATTAGGAGAAATTCAGCGGTCTGGATTGATAAGATTTCCCAAAAAAAATTAAACAAATTGGGGCTGACGGCTACTGATCTTTTTCAAGAAACAGAAGCCTTAATTAAATCGTACGTCAAAGAAAATTCGGAGGGCGAACTTAATTTTTCAGCAGAGAAAAAAGAACTTAAAACCATTTTCGATAAGGTAAAAAAGAAGACGATTGAGATTGATCCAACTTTGGGAAAAACAGTTTTAGCGGAAGCTGCCAAACAAATTAAAAGTTTGGAAAACCTCGAAGGTAGAGTAATGCGTGCCGAAAAACAAAAGCACGAAATTTCCATCAATCAACTAAGAGGATTGAAAGATAAACTATTTCCCAACAATGGCTTACAGGAAAGAAAGGATAATTTTATGGTATTTTACCTCCAGCACGGCGAGGCCTACTTTGAGGTTTTGAAGGAAATTTTTGATCCGTTGGAGAAGAGTTTTGTCATCATTGAAGAAGGAAGGAGTTGATAATTAAAAATGAAAAATTGAAAATTATTAACCTAACGTGACCTAACGTGCTAGAAAACAAGAAACAAAGTTTAGGGGATTTTGTCTTACATTCCCGAATATTAG
>JBCCJE010000998.1:0-2340 GCA_039027925.1 Bacteroidota bacterium | reverse complement strand
TCTGACACTTTTTAGACTAAAAAGCATCAGAGGTGCGACATATCGGTAGTAGTAAAGCCAACATTTCAATACAACTTTAAAGTCCCAGAAGGACGACATGTAACAATGAATTTACATGAGCAAAAGTTAAATTGAGAATTACTGAGGATTTTGTGTTTTTACTTAGTCTTTGATTATTGATAAAAAACGTCTAAGCATAATGAGGAAACTGATCCCAATCTTACTTCTATTTTTTAGCTTTTCCTTCCTATCTCATGCCCAACAAGATGGTATGTTCACCAAGTACATGTTCAATACTTTGAGTTATAATCCCGCTTACGCAGGAAGCAAAGAGTATATGTCCTTAGTCGCCATTTACAGAGATCAATGGTGGGGCATGGAAGGATCACCACACACGCAGACTATATCTTTTCATACGCCATTCAAAGAACGGATAGGACTAGGTTTTAATATTTCTAATGATAAAATAGGGGTATCTGGTTCTACGATTGGAAGTTTGAGTTACGCCTACCGTGTACCTTTTGGTGAGGGCAAAGTATCGCTCGGACTTCAAGCTACTTTTATGAATTACCGAGCAGATTTTGATAGATTAACTTACAAAGATCCGAGAGTACAAGATGAGTCGTTCAATGGTAATGATGCTAATATTTTTGCTCCTAATTTTGGAGCTGGTATCTTTTATTATTCCGAAAAATTCTACGCTGGTTTTTCCGTGCCGCATTTACTGAATACGGATTTGCGAAATGATGTAATTACTACCAATCGGTGGGCACAGCTTTACCGACACTATTATTTTACTATGGGAGTAGCTATTCCCATCAGGGGGGAAGATTTGGTATTTAAGCCATCCTTACTCATCAAAAGTGTTGGACTCTTCGGAGATTTTTCTACTACTTCTAATAATCTAAAATCCGTAGGCGCACCCAACTTATTTGATATTGATCTGTCGCTCTTGTTCAACCAAGCCCTTTGGGTAGGAGCTTCGTTTAGGTCTTCTTTCGAAGCCTTCATTGGTCGAACGAGTACCGTTGATTCGGCGGATTTGTGGGCAATGATTCATTTGAATAGAGGATTACGGGTAGGGTTGGCTTATGATTTCACATTGACTGAATTGAGAGAATACGCCCGAGGATCATTCGAGCTAATGGTCGGCTACGACTTTAATTTTCAAAATAAAAATATCGTTACGCCGAGGTATTTTTGATTATAGAAGAGAGATGGAGTGATGAGTATGCTAGAAATATTACTCCTCACTCCATTTCTTCTATTGAAAAAACACTTTTTTGGAAATAGCTCCTGCACTCGTTTCGACGGTAACCACGTAAATTCCAGTCTGGATATTTGGAACATCAATATTCAATGCTCGCTGACCAATTAGTTGATTGTCTTCCAATACTAATTTTCCCATCACATCCCACAATCGCAAATTTTGAATATCATCTCGATCTGATCTGACGATTAGTTTTTTGTAAGTAGGCTGCGCAAATATTTCTACATTTTGAAATAATTCGTTTTTAGTAGAAACTATCGTACCTGCGTCGGGATTGGGATGCGTGTATTTTTTGAAAAAATCCCAGATATGGATGGAGCTGTTAAAATCAAAATTGGTAACAGATCCCGGTAAATTAGCGGCTGCCCCCGGCCAAGTGTGCGTTCCGCCATCTACTACGTAGAGCCAAACTTCACTATCATCATCACCATTATTGTATTGCAAAATTTGGGCAGTAGAATTATCCGTCATATCGGTATCGTCAATGTCCACTACGATCGGGTCAGTATCGCAATTATTGTAAGTCACCCAAAAATCTATCAAATCGGGAATGGAAGGACTAAATAAAGGTGTGCCGTTGTAGGGAACTATATCATCATCCGTACCGTGGATTTGTAAGATGGGGACTGGTCTGGAAGGGGTGCAGTTATCTAATTGTTCGAAAGTAGCATTGCCCGTTACGGAGGCGATGGCAGTGATTCGATTAGACAATTCGCAGGCAAGGCGATAGCTCATAAATCCTCCGTTGGACATTCCCGTAGAATACACTCTCGTAAGATCAATGTTATAATCCGTATATACTTGGTCAATCAAAAGATTCAAAAATCCAAGATCATCCCCGTCCGTCCCGAAGTAAGAATTCCAATGCGTTCCATTCCAACCAAACGACGTCGTTCTGTCCAAACCTTCGGGATAAACCACAATCACATTGGCAGTATCCGCCACTAGGTTGAAGGTAGAATATAATAGCTGCTGGGTACCATTGGAGCCAAATCCGTGGAGGTTAAAAATCATCGGTAAACTCACTCCTTCTTGATAGTCAGAAGGTAGAAATACGGTGTATTCCCTAG
>JBCCJE010000997.1:0-2342 GCA_039027925.1 Bacteroidota bacterium | reverse complement strand
GTTTAGACGTAACTACTTAGCCACACGCTTTGAGAACTCCGTGAGATGGGAACGTGAGAATGCAAATGTTCTTAAAGCCAAATTATGGAGCTTTCGTTGGCTTTAAGAACTTTTGCTTTACTTATTCTATCCCACGAAGTTCTCAAAGCATGGGTCTAGGTAATTACGTTTAGACTTCAAAATAGAGCAATCCATTTTTGATTAGTTTTCTAAAAATCCTACGGGATACCTGACCCTAATTCCGCAGGTAGCTCCCAACATTCAAAATTAGTAAGATACACGTTCACTAAACCTCACGGGGTAGGGTGTTCAAAAGACAAGTAAAAAGTTACATCGGTTTCAGAGAACTAGAACCACAGTAGGGTCGTGCATATTTTGGTAACATTGTTGAGGTTGCCTTTCTCATCACTCGTCCCTCATCACTCATTTCTCATCCCTCCCAAAACATCCTATCAATTATTCGGAATATTTTTTGAAAATATAATATGTTGAACCCTCACCCCGAGGAAAGTTAAACTTATTTTAAAGTGACCTGTTGAAATGCTTGGTGGTTTGTATTTGTGGTTATCTGTTTGTTATTTTTGCTGGGGTATGAGCACACCAAAAATTAAGTGCTTGATCCAGCATTCGTAAGGACATACTAACTTAATCGTAATGAAAAATAAACTCGTTCCATTATTACTTCTGATTATCGCTTGCCTGAGTGGCGCTCTAGTTTTTGGGCAGGTAGATCAAAAAAAAGTGAATACAAATGCCATTGAATGGATGACTTGGGAGGAAGTCCAAAAGGCGCAGAAAAAAGAAAAGCGCAAGGTCTTCGTAGATGTGTACACCGACTGGTGTGGCTGGTGCAAAAAAATGGATAAAACGACTTTCCGCAATAAAACTATTATCAAATATCTCAACCAAAATTTTTACGCCGTAAAATTTGATGCCGAAACCAGAGAGACCATCACGCTCGATGGCAAAAAATATGATTACGTAGAAAATAATGGTCGCAGAGGTTATAACGAACTCGCCGCCGATCTCCTCAAAGGGCGACTCTCCTACCCTTCTACTGTTTTTTTAAATGAGGATTTTTCGCTGATTCAGCCCATCCCCGGTATGCTTGAAGCCGATCAACTGGAAATGATCGCTACCTACTTCGGAGAAGATCAGCACAAAAAAACGCCTTGGACGAGATACGAAAAAACTTACGTACCCATCAATAAAAGAAAGGCTCCTCTAAAACAACCTGCTAAAAAAGAACCCAAGGCTAGCTTGACCAATCCGGGTGATAACTAGGTTTTGTTTTGAGCAATGAACGCCAATTTCTCCCAGTTTTCCATCAGCCAACTTATCCTTCGAATCTCCAACGAACAAAGGCTTCAATAGCTTCGTACTCTGCCAATCCTAGCTTTCGATATTTCTGAGCTGTCTCTCGATTACGATCTTCGGCTCTTACCCAAAATTCTCGATCATCATCGCCGGGAAACGGAGGACTGTCTTTTTGCGATTGGTGCATAAAGATAGCTTTTCGCTTATTGAACAATTCATTGGGACTGATCGGAACGGCCATTTCGATTTCGTGAATGGACCACTCGTGCCAAGCCCCTCGGTACATCCACAACCAACAATCCTTAATCCATTTTTTGTTTTTTAAATTTTTAAATGCGCCGAGTACGGCATCCAAGCAGACGCGGTGTGTCCCGTGCGGATCTGCCAAATCACCAGCGGCATACACTTGGTGCGGTTGAATTTTTTCCATCAGGTCTGTGATGATTTTGATGTCTTGCTCCCCGATTGGGTTTTTCCTAGTATTTCCTGTTTCGTAAAAAGGTAGGTCCAAAAAGTGAATCTGATTTTCTTTCAGCCCACAAAATCTAGCCCCTGCTCTAGCCTCTCCTCGTCTGATAAAGCCTTTGATTTTTCGGATAGCTTCGTTGTCTAGTTGTTCCGATTTTTTATTTTTTAAAAATTTATGCAACTGCTGCATCAGCTTTTCACCTTCCTCATTGATCGCACCGTTGAGTTGACCAAACTCAGAAAAAAATTCTAAAAACCTCAAAGCATCGTGATCATATACTGCAATATTTCCAGAGGTCTGATAGGCAACGTGCACATCGTGCCCCTGCTCTACCAGTCGCTGAAAAGTACCCCCCATCGAGATCACATCATCGTCGGGATGTGGACTAAAGATAATCACTCGTTTTTTGCCGGGGATGGCTCTCTCTGGTCTAGTCGAATCATCGGCGTTGGGTTTTCCGCCGGGCCACCCCGTGATGGTTCTTTGTAGGCGATTGAATATTTCGATATTAATGTTGTAAGCTGATTTGCGTCCTACAATGAGGTCGCTGAGATGG
>JBCCJE010000996.1:0-2342 GCA_039027925.1 Bacteroidota bacterium | reverse complement strand
CCAGAGGGACAAAATATGGGTAGAAAAAAAGGCGAATCAATAGCTTTTGAGTCCCAGCGGGACGACACTTTTCTCATATAAGAAATTGCTATAATTTTATGTTTGTGATAAGAATTTAGAAGATCTCTTAAAGGAGTGTCGTTTAGACTGAAAAGAATGATAAGTTGTTTTTAAAAACTAACGATATGGACAAGCAATTATTTAAAACCAAAATAGAAGACTTCTGGGAGTGGTTTGTAGTGCACGAGGAAAAATTTAGAATTATTCGAGATCCCAATGTCGTTCGGGAAATGCTCAACAATCAAGTATTGCAGTTTGGTGTATTTTCGTGGGAAATAGGAAAGGGGCGTAGTAAGCCACACACGTTTACGATTTCTCCTAATGGTAATCCCAAAATGCTCCGCCGATCAGAGGCGATCATGGGGGAGGCACCTGACCTGTCTCATTGGGAATTTTACCCAGCCAAACCACCGCAAGATTGGGACTTTACGTTTGAGATGTTTGACTCTTTTATGGTAAAGCGAAAAATTGATGCCTTTGAGTGGAAGTACTTGTTGCGTATGACCCCCGATATGAAACTGCGCATTTTGCTGTACGCCGAAAATATAGATTTTTTGGACGAAGACGATAAAAAAGTAGCAGCGGCTCTGGTCATCAATAATATCATCGGAGAAATGGATAAAATTTATTACGTGGATTCCGTGCAGTTTATTGATTTTGTAGAAGAGCCTATGGAGCAGGATATTCAATCTCTGACTGCACTAAAATCGGAGTTTGATGAAATTGTGAATACGTTGTTATGATCGTTGGTTGCCCAATCTGCACTAGGTGCAAAAATTAAAAAATAGGTTGGAAAGCGTATAAGCAGGAAAAGATAATTTTACGAAAATTAGATCTTATGATTTTCTCTTTTGGCGGCGCAAGTGCCATTGGTAAAACTACACTTTGCGAAGCATTCTCTGATACTCATTTGACTATACCCGAAGTTAATTTACTTTTTCAAAATGAAGAAAGAGCAGGAAAATTATGGTACTACGAAAAACAAGTAGAACGGTATCGTATGGCAAAGAATGCCAAAAGAGATATCATTTTTGATGGTGATATTTTTCAACCCATCTGGTATAATTGGATTTATGGTTATCCAAAGGTGTTCGCTTCAAAGGAGGAAACTCAAGATTTTTATTTGAAAAAAATTCAGGAGGGAGAGATCGCCTTTCCTGATTTGTATCTCATTTTTTATACAGCAGTCGAAGAACTACGAAAAAGAAAAGAAAGAGATAAAAACCGCCGCCGTCGCAATTTTGAAAAGCACATTCAGTTGATTGAACCACACAAAAAGTATTTTAATTTTTTAAAAAAAGAGACAGCAATTCCCGTAGCGTTTGTAGAGTACCGAAGTGTCGAAGCTACTAAAATTATCGTAAGCCAATTGATGAAAAATGCTCTAGTTACGGACTATGATGCCCCTAGTGAATTTGAAAAAATCATCCGATGGCTGGAGCGTAATTGATTGCTTTGAATAGAATTGTCCGTATCCAAGCGGCTCTAAAATCTCCTCATTTTTTCCATTACCAATCGAAAATCAATATTTTTGCGCAATATCTCAAATCTTTATAGTTTTCATCATGAAAGGCAAGAAATTACAGCAAAATTATTACTGCGTCAGTATTCTACGATGCTTTATTTTTATCCAGTTTTTCACTCTAATTCATCATTTTCAAGTTGAAGGTCAAACTCACAATTGGGAAAGAACGAATCCTGGCGGTGGTGGTGCATTTAGCACTATTGAAGCTGGGCCTCCCGCTGCCAACGGTGCAGCACAAATCATTGCGGGTAGTGATCTGAGTGGAGCTTACTACAGCTGGAATGGAGGTCAGTCGTGGGATGTTTACGGATCGAGTAGGGGACTCACTTCTACTCATATTTCTGGTATTGGTTTTCACCCTACCGATGCTAACATATTTTTCTTGGCTGCCGATGGAGGTATTTACAAAAGTGAAGATGGCGGTGGCAACTTTACTCAAGTCATTAGTGGCGGATACAATACTGATGTGAAAGTAGCACCGAGCAATACCGATATCGTTTATGCCGCTTACCATTCCGCCTGGAATGTGGCGAGTGGACAAGTCTATAAATCTACGGACGGAGGGGATACTTGGTCGCTGATTAGTAACAATACATTGCCGAGCGGACTTCACTTGCTCAAATTGAAAGTTCACCGTACAGATGCCAATATCGTTTACGCTATCAGCGGTGAAGGACGTTTTGCAGGTGGACCTGCCCAAGCATTTCGGTCTGATGATGGCGGCGTCAACTGGATGGATATAACTCCTTCTGCCGAT
>JBCCJE010000995.1:0-2346 GCA_039027925.1 Bacteroidota bacterium | reverse complement strand
CAGAAATGTGGATGCGCATACTTTTATAGAGAAAACAACAGGGAGAACCTTCACGAGTTCTTACCGCCGAGGGAAATATTTATTTGGGAAAATGGATAATGAACAGCACGTACTTTTTCATTTTGGCATGACGGGTGATCTCCGCTATTACGAAGACGAAATGGATAAACCCAAGTACGAACGATTTGTATTTTCCTTTGCCAATGGCTACAAATTGGGATTTGATTGTCCCAGAAAATTTGCGAGAATATTATTGATCGAGGATTTACAACAATATATTTCCGAAGTTAAACTTGGGGAGGATGCCTTAGTGATTTCAGAAAAAGATTTCCTAGCAAAAATGGAAGGCCGAAAATCTACAATCAAAGGATTTTTACTTAATCAAAAAATCCTAGCTGGTGTAGGCAATCTCTACGCAGATGAGATTTGTTACCAGACTAAAATTCATCCCGCATCGGTGGTCAACGCACTTTCCAAAAGGCACAAAAAAGCTATCTACAAAGCCATGAAAGACATCCTCCAAACGGCCGTAGATCGAACCGCTTATTACAAAGACTATCCCGACGATTGGTTTTTTCAATGGCGGGAAGAAGGAAAAAAAGCACCCAAAGGCAAAGGGGTAGCCAAGTCAGCAAAGATCGCGGGGAGAACTACTTTTTTCTTCGAAGGTTATCAGAAGTTGTATAATCAATGACCACTATGCTTGAACATGCTACACAACTAAGAGTAAGGTACGGAGAGACTGACCAGATGGGGTATCTCTACTACGGCAACTATGCGCAGTACTACGAAGTGGGGCGAGCAGAGATGATTCGTAGCCTAGGACTAACTTACAGAGATTTGGAAGAAAAGTATCAAGTGATGATGCCCGTGATGAGTTTGAATATGCGGTTCGTTCGTCCTGCCTTGTACGATGAATTGTTAACCATAACCACCACTCTGCGAAAGCTACCCGCGCGTACAATTACCTTTCATCACGAAATTTTTAATGAGAAAAAAAAGTTGGTCAATGGTGGCTCAGTAAAACTTACCTTTGTGGATGCTCGTACGAATCAATCCATTGATGCGCCCAGCGTTTTGTTAGAGCAGCTAAGACCTTATTTTCGAGAATAAAAGAAATCCTCCATCAATTGAAAATACCATCAGCTAAAGAAATACGAACTTTTATTTTTAACCTTCCCGTGATTTCTTTTTTGGTAAAATGGTCACAGCAAAATTCTTTTCCGGGTTTTTTTGATGTTCCCATTTACGATGTTTTCAATTTTATCCGGGTAGAAATCAAAGCGTTTAACCTAACGATGCGCGCAAACTCTATGGCGTTTAGTTTTTTTCTCTCTTTATTTCCAGCCATCCTTGTCATCTTTACCATGATTCCCTTAATCCTACCGTTGTTTTCGAGCTTTATCATTCCTTATATTCCCGAAGATTTGATTATTAGAGATGCGTTGGGAAATGTGAATTTTAACGAAACGGTACTGAGTCAGATCAAAGACCTGATTAACGAAGTTAAGTTTTTGCCCTATAATGCCCGTGACCAATTGGTTGCCTTTATCGAGGAATTTGCGTTTAATGCGCGGTTTGATGTGTTGTCCATTGGTTTTGCATTGGCGTTCTTTTTTGCTTCCAACGGTATGCTGACCATGATGCAAGGATTCGAAAAATCCCATCACGCCTCCTTCGTAAAGCGATCTATAATTAAAAAAAGGATCATTGGAATTTGGATTACCATATTGATTGGTATCCTAGTAGTCGCATCGGTGTTTTTGATTATTCTTGGAAATACGTTGTTAAGTTATCTTTTTGAATATTTTGATACCGACCGATTTACGGAATTTAGCATACAACTCCTCCGCTGGCTTACTGCTTTTTTACTCTTCTATTTTGGGATCGCTCTGATCTACAGATTTGGGATTGCCACTAAAACCAAGGTGAAATATTTTTCTCCCGGAGCTACTCTAGCTACTTTTTTATCCATTGCTACTTCTATCATTTTTGCTTGGTACGTGGATTCGTTTGGCGCTTATAACAAATTGTACGGCACTATTGGAACTTTTATCGTCGTCATGCTCTGGATTCAAATTAATTGTTTCGTTATCCTCATCGGATTCGAACTAAATGCAGCTATTGCGGTCAATCGAGACCTCAAAAAATTCATTGTACGCAAGGAACGCAAACTTGAAAAAGAAATGAAAAAAGGGAAAACGTAAATGTATTGTTAAAAATTCGAAGGTTCCTACATTGAAGGTGTGTGGCTATTGTGATGGGTTTCTGAGTCAGGCGATATTTCTACATAAATTAATTTTGTAAATGTATTGTTAAAAGCATCTCATTATATCGAAGAATTAT
>JBCCJE010000994.1:0-2352 GCA_039027925.1 Bacteroidota bacterium | reverse complement strand
GTTTGGACAGATGATGATGATAACCAATCGGGGCTACATACCAATTTTAAATTATCGGCTGCTGCCGAGTCGGTGGTCTTATCCAATGCTTCGGGAATTATCATTATCTGTCCAAACGACTAAGTACCCATTGGACGCTATTTGCGTACCTGCTGGAAAAGCCCACTTCGTAGGTTCGTTAGCATCATCAGAAAGAAAATACCCTTCCAAATCAATTATCGTAGAACTATTGTTATACAATTCTACCCAATCATCAAATTCCCCATCTTGATCGGCTACAGTAGCATCATTGGATGCCATAAATTCATTAATCACCAAGTCACCAACGGGCGTATTTGAGATCGTTGCCGTGATGGTATAGTATTCATGTTCGGCACGCTGTGGAGAAAATTCTCCCATGTTATCATTTTCAGCGTAGAGGTAATATTGAGTAAAGGAACTATTCATCTCTAACGATACGCCGTAAATTCCGTCGTTAGCTGCGCCGTCATTATGAGCACCATCGTCGTACATCTGTACTCTTCGAAAAGGAGCACCAAGTTCCGCTCGATAACCTAGGTAAACTGTATTGCCATTTGCAATGCTAGCAGAAATGGTGATTGTTTCATTGATGATTGGAGAAGTGTTGGATAAGGTAATATTAGATATGGTTGGCTCGGTTTGAGTAAAGTCATTTAGTCCCAAAAGGTAATCACTTCTGCCGTCCATCAAGTTGGTTATCCCAGGTGTAGTACCTCCGCCTGGCCCTCCTCCACCACCGCTGACATCCGAAGTCAAATTGCTAGTGAAGTTGTTATAGGTGAAAAATTTATTAGGATCAGCTTCTACGGCATCATCAATTAATGTCTGAAAAGTAAGCGCAGTTTGGAAATAAGATTCATTATCAAAGTTTTCCATCAAGATCGTTTTATAATGAGCGAGGTACATGCGCTTGTACATCGGTACGCTCAATAACTGTCGGATCAAGGGAAAGTCCGAATCATTTTCGTGCAAGAAATGACTCATCTGTTGCTTTGCAATTGTATTGTTAAGGTTTCCCGTACCAGTATTACCGAAGCGTCCAAAGGATTCATTCAAGTCCCAAATGACAGGTAAAAATTGACCATGATTACTACGATACAGATAATAATTTTGGGTAAAACCTCCATTGTAACTATCCAGATTGACCAAAACATTATTGTACGCCAGCATCCAAATCGCCCTGTCCACGTCCAGTATTTTTTCAATATCGCCAATGTGGTTCGTGAGGGTATCGCATAGATCAATCAACTCTTGCCAGCCGTGGTCAGATTTTAGTTCGTAGGCATCATAGTAACTGCTACTGTCTTGTCCCAAATAAACGAGGTTAGGAAAATCAGTTGCCTGAGGACCTGCGCCATCAGGTGGATTACATTTGATGAATGTATTGGTTTTGGAGTAAAATCGGTTATCAACAAATTTTTTAGAAATAGATTCGGAGTTACTGTACAATCCGATTAATGTGCCGTTGACGTAAACATTGGCATAGTTGGATAAGGGGGCATCCATGTACTGTCTTAAAATTTGGTAGGACAATACCTCTCTCAAAAAAGAAGGATCTTTGGCTACATTGCTCAATTTAATATCGGTATATGCTTCGTACTGATGATCCTTGTAGGTGTCCAATTCTATGTGCCAAGGATTCTTATTTTGATTAGGATTATAGGTGCTGTTGCCTTTGTACTTTACGCCCACGCTATCAAATGTTACTCCATTGATAGTGACACTTTGAGCCATGATATATCCTGCGTCGGCGGCGTAAGCATTGTCTAGTAACTGATCCCAGTTGCTTTCCGCAAAGGTGATTTCTATGTTTTGGATAGTATTTAAGTCATAGAAATCTTGCGCAAAGGTGGTTGATAAAATTAATGCCAGTAGAGTGGTCAATAAATATTTCATAAATTTTTCTTAGAAGTTTAGAATTTCGATGTTTATACTTTTAAAGACAGTTAAGATAGGGAAATACCTACCTAAACGTTAATTTTTTTTGCCATAAAGGTTTTATATAAAAAAGGACAGTTTGAATATTGTCTGCACTTCTAAACATTATACATTTTAAAATATATTGGTTTGGTTATTGCACCTTTTAATATAATCAGAGTTTGAGCAGAGGATCAAAGATCGAGATGCCTTCCTCGGTGATAAAAACTTCAAAAGGATAAAGTAGTAACGAGTGCCGTGAGTTCGAAATCAAAAAATACAAACATTAATTTTAAGAGCAGACCCGACGGAATCTCTATTGGAAGGCTGTTGGTCAAAACGAAAGAGTACGCATTTCTTATTTGGAGAAATTGGTTTTTGGTACTGCTGGTTGCGTTCTGTTTTTGGTTTTAC
>JBCCJE010000993.1:0-2361 GCA_039027925.1 Bacteroidota bacterium | reverse complement strand
GTCAACTTTAGGATTTGTTCCTACGAGGTAGTTTCACTCTACCAAAATTTTCCTAACCAAATATTCTTCACTTGCCGTTTTGATTTTTACAAAATAAACACCTGCGTTCCATTGCTGGCTAGCTAGTGAAATTTCTAAATTTGATTTGGCTATATTATTTTGTTCAAAAACCTGAACGCCTAGCGTAGTAAAAATTTCGACACTCCACCCTCCTGTATTTGGATTTTCAAAAACAACATGGAGAACTTGCGTAGCGGGATTAGGATAAATTTTTAGACCTGAAAATACCTCTAATACTTCCGTACTCAATGGCATATTTGATTCCCCCGGCGTCGGCGTTGCCAATTCGAAAAAACCAACTCCATCGGGCAAGCGTGCCATGGAGGCGTTGGTATCCATTTGTCCAAAATCTTCGCCATCAATCAGCGCAAAATTATTTGACGCTGCATCAAATATTCCAATGAATTCCCCACTAGCACTCAGCTTGAAATTGGTATGAAAATCCCCCTGATCTTCATCGTCGTCTGCCCAGAATAGCAGGTACTCCCCAGATTGAATACTCAAATCGGGCATTTGCCATTTGTCAGGATTGTTCATGTTATCCGACAGAAATTTATCACCTAAGTAGATCGGTGTACTCCCTCCGTTGTAAATTTCTACCCAATCATCGTATTCTCCTTCGACATCAGCAACCACGGAACTATTGCTCGCCATAAACTCATTGATGTACAATGGCAAATCAGAATTGCTCACAAAAATCTGCCGATCAGTACATTTTGGAGCTCGATTTTCTAAGCCAGTATTGTCAATTGCTTTCACAAAATAATTGACGATCCCTCCCGTGCCGATAGCAGGAACGATAGCACCGTAAATACCATCGTTAGCTGCACCATCATCGTGGTTGCCATCATCGTACATGGGTTCGATCAGTAGGCTACCTTGATTATCCAATTGATAATGCAACTCCACGGAGGCAATATCACCATCATCTTCCACGAAAGTAGAAACGAGAATATTTTGATTGGAGCTAGGAAAATTATTTTGAATGTCAGTTAAGATAGGTAGGATGTTGGGTTGTTCCCATTGACTGATAGCGGCTAAGTACCTGTCTTCGATGTACTCTTTTAATCCCTTTTTGACGTGTCCCGAAAGCGATTCGTCAAATGCCTTTTCGTAATCATCAAAAGAATATCCATAGTCCAAAGGTGCAAAGGGATCGTCCACACGCCATTGATCCATGTTGGCTTTCAAATTGTCAATGTGCAGATTCAAATGGCTTGGGTTAAAAATATCCGTAATCATTTTGCGAAGATAAAAAGTGTAGCGATCCCGAAATTCGGGAGTCTCCATCAAGCGGGTGTACAACGGTCGAGGTTCAGCGGAAGGCGACCATTCGTAGATATTTAGGTCTGCCCAATCTATTCCAAACCAATCAATACCAAAAGTATTATCAATATCGTAAGGGATATATTCTATTTGTTCAGTTAAAGGATTTTCGTATAGATAAAAATTATTTTTATTATAAATCGGTCCATCCCAATTCCCAGTCAGTACATCAAAAGCAATGTACTTGAGGTATTGGTTGACGTTGAATACTTTTTCCAATTCGCAGGGGAGATCTGCCGTAGGAGTATTGTTAAGTACATCTATAAAATGAGCCAGCTTGGTATAATCGTCTTCGTCTGTATTGGTTTTTAAGTCGTAAGGTTGCCTGCCGAATACTTCTAATTTGTACACATCAGGATCTTGTCCTAGATAATCCAAGTCGGCAGGATACAGACATTTGTACAAATTACCATCATTGCTACCGTATCGGAGATTGACAAATTCTTCGTCAATGTGCTCCACGTTGAGGTATAAACCACGGTACTCCCCGTTGATGTAAAATCGAACGTGGTTGGCTCTACTTCCTACAAGACTGTACTGCCGAGCGATGTCCCAACCTAACTTGGAGCGCAGGATGGTCGGATCATTGTGCTCACCGTTCAGGTTGAGTTTTTCTACCCCGTAGTACTTTCTGCCCGGTTCGTAAGTATTGAAGGAAATCTTAAATGACTTTTTATCTGCGTACCGTGAAGTGTTGCCCCGAAGCCTGAACCCAACATTTTCCAAAGTATCCCGTATAGAACCATTGTCGAAGATAAATGTGGCATGAAAGTGATAGTTACTTTCTAGATTTTGAAAGTCTAAGATTTCTGCGAGAGAGTCGGGCGGTAGCTCAATGTCAATTCTGGGAATGATGTCATCCTGAAATAACACATTAAGATCAGGAATCAATGATTGAGAACTGACATTTTGATTGAATAATGTTAAAAAAAATAGGGATAGAATAAGTTTTATTTGATTTGATGCCATTTTATC
>JBCCJE010000992.1:0-2363 GCA_039027925.1 Bacteroidota bacterium | reverse complement strand
TCCGCATGTTGTTTCACAAGAGGAAAAACAAGATTTACAAAACTGGCTTTCTAGTCTTAACTAGCTTGAATCGCAAAGATTTATTTGGTAGTGGGTTTAAACCAGTTGACAGACAGTCCTACATATTGGGTAGCCAGAAGCTATCCAATACGCTCATCAACGAAGCCAATCTCCTACCGATTTATTCTCCTCCCAAATGGAAAAAAGACATTCATAAGATGAACTTAACGTAGTAAACTCCTTAACTTTGTATTTTCTATTTTTAAATATTTACTTACGTTTTACCCAATATGAAAGATACGATCATTAAGAGTTTAATCCAGAAGGAACTTCACCGCCAAAGAAGCGGAATCGAATTGATTGCCTCCGAAAATTTTACGAGTCAAGCCGTTATTGACGCCACGGGGAGTTGTCTGACCAATAAGTACGCAGAGGGCTACCCCGGCAAAAGATACTATGGTGGCTGTGAGGTAGTTGATGAAATAGAACAATTGGCCATTGATTATTTGAAAGAATTATTCGGAGCGGCATACGCCAATGTACAGCCACATTCGGGGGCTCAAGCCAATGCCGCTGTTTTTTTAGCCATCTTACAACCAGGTGATGCTATCTTAGGATTTGACCTCGCTCACGGTGGTCATCTATCTCACGGTTCACTAGTTAATTTTTCTGGAAAACACTTCAAGCCGCACTTCTACGGTGTGGAGGCCGATACGGGAATTATAGACATGGACAAGGTAGAAGCGAAAGCCTTAGAGGTTCGGCCCAAGTTGATTATTTGTGGTGCTTCTGCTTACTCAAGGGATTGGGATTATCCCCGATTCAGAGCCATAGCCGATAAAGTAGGTGCTTTTCTTTTGGCGGACATTGCTCATCCTTCGGGTTTGATTGCGGCGGGACTGCTAAATGATCCACTGCCCCATTGTCATATCGTGACCTCTACAACTCACAAAACCCTGAGAGGTCCCCGTGGTGGCATTATTATGATGGGGAAAAACTTCGATAATCCTTGGGGTAGAACGACCAGAAAAGGTACACCCATCAAAATGTCAGCTATTCTGAATAGTGGTATTTTCCCTGGTATGCAGGGCGGGCCATTGCAGCACGTCATCGCGGCGAAAGCGATTGCATTTGCCGAAGCATTAAAGCCAGAGTTCAAAGTCTATGGACAACAGGTGATCAAAAACGCTCAAACCATGGCAACTGCATTTGTGGAAAGAGGATACGATCTCATCTCCGGTGGAACAGACAATCATCTAATGCTTTTGGATTTGAGAAATAAAAATGTAACGGGTAAGGCTGCCGAGAATGCGCTAGTAAAAGCCGACATTACCGTCAATAAAAATATGGTGCCCTTCGATACTCAAAGCCCCTTCGTTACTTCTGGCATCAGAATAGGTACTGCCGCTATCACGACCAGAGGATTCAAAGAGGAAGATTGTAAAAAAGTAGTCGAATGGATTGATCGCATTATTCAAAATGCTGAAAACGAAGATTTAATTCATCAAACTAGATCGGAGGTAAATGCCTTTATGCAGAATTTCCCATTGTACGAGGAAGTGGCGGTGTAAACATTTTTCCATTTTTACAAAAAATGTAATTACCTAGCCCCATGCTCTGAGAACTTTGCGGGATAGCAAATAAGTAAAGCAAAAGTTCTTAAAGCCAACGAAAGCTCCATAATTTGGTTTTAAGAACGCTTGCATTCCCACTTTCCCATCTCACGGAGTTCTCAAAGCGTGTGGCTAAGTAGTTACCAAAAAATATAAAAAAGGTGTTATTGTGTCATTGAAAGTTTGCAGTAACACCTTTTTCATTTTATAAATTAAATTCCTCTTTCGCTGATTGCACCAGTTCTTTCCATCTTTTTGAAACATTGATTTTAGGATTTTTTCGATACAAAATATATCCTGGATCTCTGGCAAATGGATTTCCGATATTGTCTCTCAGTTCGATTTCGTGAAACCATTGAGACTCCAATGATAGCTCATCGGTTATCATAATCTGATGGTTAAATTCAATGGTCTCTGACGCCCACATCAAACAACTGCTGCTAAAACTATGAGCTGTTGGTAAGTCGTACTTTTTTCTGTAATAGTTGATAGAACAGGCGTGCCCGTAGCTTGCACCGTAAATCATACAGTACAGATATTCATCACGGTGAAATACGTAATTGGTATTGGTCAAAAAGTGTAGCAATAGTTTTGAGGATGCAATGAAGAGAATTAAACGATTCAATTGGTTTTTCATAATGGCAGTTAAAAGTTGTTTTCCGAAAATTGCAAATACAATTTAATAATCAAAATCTATTTTCGAAGAAGTTTGTTCTACTTTTGCTCAAAAGTTACAAAAGGCGAAATCAC
>JBCCJE010000991.1:0-2365 GCA_039027925.1 Bacteroidota bacterium | reverse complement strand
TATGAAAAAAATTATACTCACCTTAATTTTAGGTATATCATTGATGGGTTGTCGAAAAGATAGTAACCCAGATGGTGTCCTCACATTTCAAGATCAACTAGAGATTGATATAGAAATCATCGAAAACTATTTGTCCGAAAACGGAATAACTGCCACCAAAGATGAGACTGGTGTTTTTTACGTGATTGATGAACCCGGAACGGGGTCGGAATTTCCAAATATCAGTTCACAAGTTTCAATAGCCTACACGGGGAAATTTTTGGATGGGACAGTCTTCGATTCTGCTGATCCTGTTAGTCCACTAAAAATCTTTTTGTCCCAAACAATTAACGGTTGGCAAATTGGAATCCCTAAGTTCAAAAGAGAAGGCAAAGGTACGCTCTACATTCCTTCGGGATACGGATACGGCGCGTTTGGTACAGGGGGAATCCCCGGAAATGCCATTCTAGTTTTTGATATTGAACTGCTGAATATTAATTGATGATACAAGGGCATCCTTTCCCTCTCAAAGCATTACCGATAAATGAATGAAACTTGCCTTTGGATTAATTCGCACTTGACTACCTTATTATGGGTTTTATATTTGAAGCATAATCGAAGGATTAGATAAGCGACACCCTAGCAAAAAAAGTGTTCGAATCATAAATTAAATTAATGCCAACACCCAGCAAGTAGCACATTACTTTTATCTTAAAAGTAGCTTAATAACCCCGATGAGGTAATTGCCTTAATTACTTGTGAAACCATTTGAATTTTACATCGCCGTAGCATTGATTGATTTATTGTATTCGATCACTTTTTATTTCTCAAAAAACCAATCCTTCATACACACGTCCTACACTAACATTTTTAAAAAAATTTATAAAAAACCAACCGCCACTTTCCCCAAAAATGGCGGTTATTTTTTTTGCCTACACCAGCAAATTAGCCTATCTTTCGTATATTGATTTTTCAAAATATTCCTAAAATCTTCGGAGTTTTGGCAAAAGAGTAGAGGTTCACAGATACTCCACTTACCAACTTTTTTATTTTTCGCATTCTACTCGCTTGGAAAAACTTCAACAAAATCAGTCTAGTATGAGAAAGTATGTTTTTATCTTCTCTACCCTAATTATACTATACGCCTGCACACCATCCACCAAATCTACACCTAACCCTAACAATACATCTACAGAACTGTCCGAACCAACTACGGGTACTACTAGCCTAGTAGCCCCTACCGACGCTTTTATAAAAAAATACAAAGGTCACCTTGGGAAGTCTCCCATCGAGTTGGTACTTTATCACTGGGGCAATGGCGTTTTGAGCGGATACTATCATCACCAAAAGGCGAGTCCCTCTCCCCGAAAGATGGAATTATCTGGTGAATTAAATCTGAACGAGACCTTTAATATTGATGAGTATGCTGATGATATACTGACTGGAAGGTTGGAAGGAAGTTTTACTGAACTCACCACCATATCAGGAAAATGGACAGCTACTGATAACTCCACTTCGCTGGAGCTCTCATTATCCGAAATCTCTATTAAAGATCCTACGGGCTGGTCAGGAGCGTGGTATCGAAACAGCACCCACAGTCCGGGAGTCCTCATTGTGGGGAATGTGACGGAAAAGACAATGGATTTTGGATTAGAAGTAACCAGCAGTGGTCATTACGGATTGATAGAAGGTACGGCCAATCTCAACGGTTCTATTGCGACTTTTGAGCAACCCGTTTTTGACGAAAAGGAGTTATGCTATTTAGTTTTTCAAAAAAATAAAACGTTGATTCGTGTCAATCAAAGGTCTGAGAATTGGGTCTGTGGATTTGGGATGCGCGCCAACGCCGAAGGGAAATACGATAATCAATTAAAACCCGAAGCGTTAGAATTTTCCTATGGGAAAAAAGATGATATTTTTGCTACCGAAGAACAACACAATTCTTTCAAACAATTGGTTGGTGCATACTACAAAACTTTTGTTTTCAATATGCAGTTCATTTCCAAAATTGAAAAAAATCCCAAGGACCAGTTTGATGCCGAAGTATTCATCGGAAATGTAGCAGGGCTCGCTACCCTCAACGAAGCTATCATTATGATTAATGAAAAAAATGAAGTCTGGGCTGCAGTCATTGATCTTGACCAACTGAACGATGAATACAAAATCAAGTATTTCACCAATAGTAATAAGATGAAAAATAAGCTCCCCCAAACCATCGAGGAATGGCGGGAAGGTTTTACGGAGTACGAAGTAGTGATGTGATGGAAAAAAATACACTTGTTACGGCGTGATTAACTTTATAAATTATTCGATAACCTTATTTTATGTTTGACCAATTTTTCCAATTCACCAATCAATATCTTTCTTTTTCTCCGAGAGAAAAAGC
>JBCCJE010000990.1:0-2373 GCA_039027925.1 Bacteroidota bacterium | reverse complement strand
ATTCGAAATCACGTACTCAAACTATTCCAAGAATAGAAGTGAAAATAGAGATCATACAAGCGTTTACTTTTTTTCAAAAGGAGCGTCGTTTATGATTTTATGAATATTGATGAAACAAATTTCAACGATAGCAATATCATCTGACCAATCAAAAACTTCTTTAACTTTATCATTTTGTACAACGTGAACCTTCTCGTTATCTGTAAAAATCCATATCACTTTTTTCACGCCAAACGCTAAGAGCTGTTTATTTTTTTCATCGAAGTACTCAATGAAACTTCCTATGTTATCAAGGTTAGCTTTAGTATCTATTTCAATAACCACCTCGGGAGGCTTTTTAGAGTACTGCGTCGTCCACTCAAAATTTTCTATGGCAAATACTGCTAAGTCTGCGGCGCGCCATGATTTTTTTCTAAACCACAGTCCATGCTCACCTCCTGTGACGATATACTTCTCACCCAAAAAATTAATTAGAAAGTTTCCGATGTACATTTTCAAAAAAGCTTGGATATTGCTATCACTCATGATTTGTTCGAGATGTTTATTTCCTTCGAGTACTTCTTGATAGCCTTTGTAATAGATAGGATTCCCATCTACCATTTCGTAGATAAGTGACTCGGGAATATTTTGTACAGCTATTTGACGACTCATAACAATGGTGCATTTTATCCAAAGATAAACATTCAGGAAGGTTTTTCCAATTATGGCTTTGTCCTCACGGGGTAACTTCCAGTTTACCCCGTGAATTAAAAAAACTATGAGAGGAATTTCAAAATTCCCCTCCCAGACTACTCCTCCAAAGGCGTCACCTTCGCTCGCAGCCACTTATCCAATTTTTTATAAATTTTCGTTTGATCCTCCTTCGGAAAATCCTTGATGCGCGTCTGGTGCGCCCCATCTTCTAAAACCATTGCCAAAGCATCCGTCTTTGGATTGGGGGTAACGCCGCAGGCATACCAAGTATCCAATCCACCGTAAATATAAAGGACACGTTTCCCTTTTTTCATTAAAAAATCATTGACTGGTTTTAGATATGGTTCAAAAGTCAGGTCAACATTTTTTGGAGCAAATAACCGATTCGTTGGATTTTTTACAGCTACTAACAAGTCATTCACATTTTCGGTAGGAAAGCCATAATATCCCAACTCCGTCATAAACTGATAAAAAGCAGGCAAGAAATAATCTATCATATTATCCGAATAGAAACTCCAACTCACTACTTTTTCGATGTGGTCAAATATCTCTTTGGCAGTAGCGTCTGCGTTGGGAAGCGTCGCACAATCGGCACCCCACTGCCAAAAAGAAAACGGAAACTCCAAAACGGCGTACTCCAAGACAACGGCTTCCCCGATGGAAAAGGTGTGTCGGTTTTTTTTCGCATATGCCTCAATCATCGGAATCAGTTCTTCCCGCTTTTGTAAAGCCCACCTTTGAAAAGCAATAATTTTTTTTCGACACGCCTCCGATCCAACTTTCTGCTGATGAACATCGGTTCGAGGATCTTCCTGCGCAAACGCCAAGGGAGCAACGTACGGAACAGCCACGCAGACATCCTTGGGATATTTTGATTTGTAGATCAGGGTCGTCGTTCCGCCCTTGCTGATGCCCGTACTTATCCATTCCTTGCGGTATAATTTTTTGAAAATTTTTCTGATGCGGTGTAAGTCTTTCGTGGCTTGATCGTTGGTGAGATATTGCCACTTGATTTTATCAGGACGCGACCCTCCGTAAAATCTGTACTCTACTATAATTTGATTAGCGTTCAGGATTTTGGATAATTCGTAAGTTCGTTGGCGGGCAGCGTAGCCTTCGGTCACAAAGACAACTGGCTTTTTTTTATCCGTATGGGCCAGAAAAATCCGGTGCTCAAATGTTCCCGTAGCGGGATTGTTATGATCTAGGTACTGCTCGAATTTGATTTCGTAAACTTCTCTAAAATGATCCTTGACGGTCAGTTTTTTAATCTTAGCGTTGGGAAGTTTTTTTTGGATGTATTTTTCAACTTTAGTTAGTTCCGCTACTTGCGCATGCGTGAGCGGCGAAATTAAAAAAGCAAAAAAGAAGATCAATAAAGTTCTTGAACTCATATTTGACATTAAAATTTTCGAAACAAATCAATAAAAAAAGCAGATGAAATCATTAGGAGTCATCTGCTTATTATTTTTTGTAAAGGTAGAAAATTTAGACATACTAAGTTCATTCCTAACTCAATCGCTAATTATTTCCCTAAATCCTTACTTTTGCGGCTGCACATTTTGAAACCTTACTTCATCAATAGGTGTTTCAATCCTTAAAGTTTTTTAAATCGAAATGAAAATGTTGGACTGGCTCAAATTTTTCTTTAATTTTTCTTAAGAACAAGAAGAACATGAT
>JBCCJE010000989.1:0-2384 GCA_039027925.1 Bacteroidota bacterium | reverse complement strand
CCTTGGATTAATTATTTCAAATATAAATCAAATTCATAGCAAAATAAATTCATTTCATTGGCTAGTAAAATACTCAGGTTACCTGTGCTTATTTCACTTAATAGGATTTGACATTGAATTATTTGGGGTGGTGATATTTTTCATGATTTCTTACTATTCTTTTAATAACTTATCAGAGAAATTTGATATTTCAAGTTATAAAAAATTATTGTGCATCGTAATTGCTATTATAGTTTCGATAATATTCTTCTACTTGGATGATCAATTCCCAATTCTAAATTATTAATACAAACAATGCTTTTACAGAAAATGAAACTTTAAAGAATTAGAACTGAGTTAGAATTCTAAATAACCTCGTCCAAACTGCTGCCACGGCTGTTCCACAGCATACCATGTACTACGGATACGAACTAATAACAAACCACTTGTGTAAAAACTAAGTGGTTTGTTATTTTAAAAGGAAATCCCTACCTAATAATTTTTTGAATGCCTACTGCTTCACCATCTGAATTTTCAATCTTTAAAAAATAAATCCCTTCCTCCAAATCAGATAAATTAATCGTAGCAGGAAATGAAATTCCCTTTTTGCGAAATACCGTTTGACCTAGCCCATTCAACACTTCGACGTACCCTTCCACAACATCTTTATCATTGAGATCAATAAATATTTCATTAACAAAAGGATTGGGTTGTATTTTTATTTCTTGAGACGAAGAAATGTTACGTGTGTTGGTTGTTATGGGAACTTCTGATTTTTGAAATCCAGAACCCGATGATCCTACAAAAATCGTCGGAGGAGAACTATTGGTAATATCCATCGTCACCGCCGAATGCCAAGGCATATCTTCATTGACTGCCATCCAATTGGATCCCCCATCTTGACTCATCAAGACTCCTGCTGACTGTTCGTTGTAAAATCCTTGGTAAAAAGCAAAACTAGAACCCGCATACATGATTTGGCTATTTTCCCGATAAATGCTCAAACAACGCATGTAGGGATTCAAATATAAGGTTGACCAACTGCCCCCTTCCAGCATAAACACGCCCCCCACTCCTTCACCGTAAACGGAGATTGTCACTTTACCTTCTACGTCGGGATCAACCTCTATATCAGAAATACCTACGTACTGTTCTCCGTAGGGGCTACGGTCATCATTGCTAGTAGCAAAGACATCGTAGATTTTTGTCCAACTCGTACCGCCATTTTCAGAAAAGTATAGTCCATCGGCTCCACCCGCGTAAACTTTCGCTCCGTTGACGGCATCTACTTTGGTGAAATACAAACCTCCATTGGCTAATACTTCATTCCAAGTCACCCCATCATCTTGACTTTTGTAAACGTCTCCACTAGCGGTAACGTAGAGGGTTCTATTGTTTGTCGGACTATTGCGATCAATGGATAATCCCAGCATAAAGTCACTCTGCGGTAAGCCTGCATTATTCGCCGTCCAACTACCAGGTGCACCTGCCTGATCGCTAGTGATGAGGTAAGCCTGCTCGAAGGGATCACCCTGCTGCGATGCCCATACTTTACCTGGTCGGTCAGGATCGCAAAGTACACTTCTGGTATTGCCACCATTTCCATCCCAATTACCAGTATAGTCCGTATCGTTGGTCATTTGCCAACTCGCCCCTCCGTCGGTACTTCGGAACAGTCCAATGTCTGCAAACGTGATATACATTTCATCATTATCACTTTCGTTGATGTCAATGTCCAACATTACGACATTATCAAAACCCGTAGATTGCCAAGTGTCATTACCCACCTCGTTGGTGTGCAGATGATTGAACGTGTTACCACCATCGAACGAACCGAAAGCCCATTGTACATTTGTCCAAAATAAGGTGTTGGGTTCAGTAAGGCTTCCACCGATAGTTTTACAATAGCCATTATAACTAGATCCGTATGACCAGATGGTCAATGCGCTGGCCTGGTAGCCTTTGCCCCAAGTGGCTATGTCGCCAGTTTTGTTCCAAGTCACTCCGTAGTCAGTACTCGTCCAAGTACCTGCATCAGCGTACCACTCAAAAGGACACCTCGGATCAATTAGTCTAATGATTTGATTATTATCCTGAGGTATAGAAATAACACCCGTGTAATCCGCAATAGGCCCATTGCCCCAACTATTCCCTCGATCTGCACTGCGGTGCAAATGCCCTTTGTTCCCTGCGATACAGATTCCATTGTTTCCTATAATTTCTTCCATCGAACTGATGTACACCACATCATCATCAACGGGGTCAAGCGCAATGTCCATTACTTCATCGGCAGAAGGAGTTATATCCATCCAGTTGACGCCGTTGATGATGATGTGGTGTACATCAGTTCGATGGAAGAAATTATAGGAAACAATGGAATCTGTATCGCAGGGAACAAAGGGCAT
>JBCCJE010000988.1:0-2389 GCA_039027925.1 Bacteroidota bacterium | reverse complement strand
GTCATTCTTCAATTATTTTTACATTTTCCAACCTAATCAGAGATCCCCTTTAATATTAAAAATCTCATTGAGATTCCATCCAGCAATCTCGATTTTATTTCAATTAGCTTTTAAAATTTATAAAACCACATTTAATTCACTCAAAAAATCAAAATTATGAGAAAGATCATTTTGTTTTCTGCATTGATTGGTGCTATGTTTTTTTCCGTAACGAGTAGTGCTCAGAACTTCGCTAAGGCGGCTGGTCTTCGGCTGGGCTATCCTGCATCCGTTAGCTACAAGCAGTTTATTAATTCTTCCGACGCACTAGAGTTTTACGTAGGCACTCGTGGTCGCCGAAATAGTTACCGATGGATTTCACTTAGTGCGGCGTATCAAATTCATAAACCCATTGAAAGTGTCGAAGGGCTAGACTATTATTTCGGAGCCGGATTGTCTGCTTATTTCTGGAATTTTGATATTGAGACAGATGCTTCCACAGCTAGCTTCGGTGTACAAGGTTATTTGGGACTATCTTATACTTTTGAAGATGCGCCCATCAATGTAAGCGTGGATTGGATACCCACATTTTTGATAAGCGGGTTTGACAATGGTTTTGGAGCTGATTATGGAAGTTTGGCGGTAAGGTATATTTTAGGAGGCGAATAAAATTTCGATAAGAATCAGCATCCCGATTTCAGAGCCTCTGAAATCGGGATATTTATTTTAGAGACTTTGCTCTACTTATTTTTAGAATAATCTAATTAATGGCAAGTTGAAAAATCAGTAACGTGAATAATAAATCTCTCCTCGTAATCATCTTCTCATTATTCTTGGTACTTAGCGCTGACGCTAAAGTTATGCTTACAGGACAACTCTATAACCATTCCTAATAACTTTAGATTTAACATTTATTCCAAATCCCCCACTTTTTTTCGTTTCTTTGCACCTTTAAAATGGGACACCACGCCATTAGCCAAAATTACCATCAACCTATTTTTTCCAATCAAAATCAATTCAAATTATGAGTGTAATTATTGACATTCACGCCAGAGAAATCCTTGACTCTAGAGGAAATCCCACCGTCGAAGTAGAAGTATTAACCGAAACTGGTTTTTCCGGTCGTGCCGCTGTGCCGTCGGGAGCATCTACTGGAAAATACGAAGCTGTTGAATTGCGGGATGGAGACAAGGGAAGATACCTCGGCAAAGGCGTTCTCAACGCCGTCGGTAACGTCGAAGAATCTATTCAGGATAGCCTGATCGGAATGAGTGTATTTGAGCAGCGAGATGTAGATCAAACCATGATTGAATTGGATGGAACTGCAAATAAATCTCGATTTGGAGCTAATGCTATTTTAGGTGTTTCTTTGGCAGTAGCGAAAGCAGCAGCGGCAGAACTACAACAACCGCTCTACCGATACCTCGGAGGCGTGAACGCTCATGTGCTTCCCGTTCCGATGATGAATATTTTGAACGGAGGATCACATGCCGATAATAGTATTGATTTTCAAGAATTTATGATTATGCCCGTCGGTGCGGATATTTTTTCCGAAGGACTAAGGATGGGCGTAGAGGTATTTCACCATCTAAAAAATGTTTTAAAATCCAAAGGCTATTCCACCAACGTAGGTGACGAGGGAGGTTTTGCACCCAATATTAAATCCAATCAAGAAGCCATAGAAATCGTATTGCAATCCATCGAAAAAGCGGGGTACAAGCCGGGAGAAGATATTTTAATTGCGATGGATGCCGCTGCTTCGGAGTTCTACAACGAAGAAGAGAAAGTATATCATTTTGCCTCATCCACAGGAGATAAATTGACCAGCAGCGAAATGGTAGCTTACTGGAAAGGATGGGTAGAAAAGTATCCTATTTTATCCATTGAAGATGGATTACACGAAGACGACTGGACGGGGTGGAATGCGCTGACTGCTGCCATCGGTCACTCTACCCAATTGGTGGGAGATGATTTGTTTGTAACAAATGTCAAAAGATTGCAGAGAGGAATTGATGAAGGTTCAGCAAATTCCATTTTGATTAAAGTAAACCAAATCGGATCGCTCACGGAAACCATCGAAGCCGTCAACTTGGCTACTCGCAATTCGTTCACCTCTGTAATGAGCCACCGATCAGGTGAAACCGAAGATACGACCATTGCCGACTTAGCGGTAGCCTTGAATACTGGACAAATCAAAACGGGATCAGCTTCTCGCTCTGATAGAATTGCAAAGTATAATCAGTTGCTCCGCATCGAAGAAGAATTGGGCGATATTGCAGTTTATCCGGGCAAAGCACTATTGGGGTAGTTTTTAATTGAAAATTAAAATTGAAAATTTTTCGTGGCTTTGTCAATTTGTGGCTATTTTTTGTTTTGCCACGAAGGCACCAAGGCACGAAGAATTTTCAAT
>JBCCJE010000987.1:0-2397 GCA_039027925.1 Bacteroidota bacterium | reverse complement strand
CTCCAGTAGAACTAAAAAAGTCTCCTTGGTTAGCAGCCGAAAATTCGCTAATGATGATTTGAGCATTTGATTGAAAACTAAAGTGTAGAATTAAAACGAGGATAGATATTCTTGTAAAACTAAATCTAGAAGGTAAATTTTTGTACATATCAAATAGGTTTTATTTCATAAATTTTTGCTGTGTAATATTAAGAAAAAACCTTTAGATGCGTTTTTAATGAGTTCGTAATAATTACGATATGTCGTTAGTTGTTCAGAGGGGGATTAGAGAAATGTCACCAACCTAAGAATTTGTTCTCAAGAGATGATTCCAAATTGCTACTGTAGGTCTGATCAATGTAGAGAAACTATGCGGGGAATTTGAAATTGAATATCGTGAACTTTAGGATTTTTTCCTATGAGGTAGTTTCAAATTTCCACTATGGGTTCAATGAAATTGGAGAAAACTGCGAGGAAAATTTTGAAATGACCCTCCCGGACTACTGCTGAGTTGACGACATTCGATCAAGGGGGCGGAGGGTTTGATGGTTTGAGAATAGTTTAAGAGTAGTTTGAAAATATTAGGATGAAATCAATGCAAAGATTTTTAAAATTAAAAAATACAACATAGTTTGTTTAACCTAACCTTCGTGACAAGTCACTCACTCTTCACTCTTCAAACCTCCTTCGCCGCCTTCATCACTAGATAGTTAGCTGCCCATCCGTAGAGAAAAATGCCAATAGCGAAAGTATATAACAATATATAAATATGAGGCAGCGCAATGAAAGCTAGTCCAATCGAGCCGAGGGCAAGTGAATAATACAAAAGATACTTCCTTGCTTTAGTACCTGCTTCCATACCAAAGAGTCCGCCCAATGGGATGAGCATAAAAATAGACCACGCCCCCAGTAACGCTAGGCGTTCTACGCCTATGAGTAAGTAGGTCACAACGCAAAATAATCCTAGCAGGATAAAACTACCAACTACGTTGGACGCAAATTTTTCGTCATCCGTCAACGCCAATTTTCCTAAAGGATGTAACCTTAAAAAAGCATTCGAAACGGGCTGAGCAATCCAAGATGAAAATGCCCAAACAATGTAGAAAATAATAAATGGATAGAACAAGGGAGCCAACGTTGGATAGCTTTCCGCTAGGCGAATAAATATTTGATATAAAATGTAAGCACCGATCAGAAATTGCCATCGCCCCTTGTCGGTCATTTTTCCAGTCCAAAGAAAAAACTTTAGTATCTGTCGGTACAAAATATTTTTCCCTTTGATGGCTTCTTTTAGTCCTGTTTTAGCAAATTGGAAAGTAGGAGCTAGGCGTAGGGCTTCCCGAAAATGTGTCACAGCTTCATCGTAGTTGTCATTTTCGATGGCTACCCAACCTTTGTTAGTGTGCGCCAGCGGGTCTTCGGGAGATCGGTGGAGAGCATAATCCAAAGTAGCGGATGCCTCTTGTCTCCGATTGAGCTGTATGAGTGCTCTCGCTCTTAGATTGACTAGATCTACGTTTTCGGGATCAAGTTCCAGACCTTTTTCTGCGTTGTTCAATGCCTCTTCCCAATCGTCCTCCACCAAGGCAATACTTCCTTTGACCAAAAAGAGAGATGGTTCATTGGGACTTAGTAGCAAACCATTATCAGCGGCAGCTTTAGCATCCTTTGGGCGATTGGACTGCATGTAAATATGGGCTTGGAGATAAAAAAGGTAGGGATCATTAGGTGATAACCCAATGGCGGTTTCTATTAACTTCACGGCCGTTTGTCTATCTTTTTCTTCAAGGTGGCAAAGGGCGAGCAAGCCCATCGCATAAGCATTATTTGGTTGGAGGCTGAGTTCCTGCCTCAGTTCCTTTTTTGCCATTTCGACTCTGCCTTGTTGTAGGAGGAGTTTTCCCCTTTCCATATGAATACTCATGCTCGTATTTTTTTGAGGGTGTAAAAATAGATTTTTTTTAAGAGAATGAAGTTGAGGATGAATAATTCAATATTATGCCTATCCTTAAACTTCAGGGGATTTAAGAAAATGAAATGGTACATGATAGGTCTTGTACGTGAAATAAATGATTGTACTACTGCGAAAATGTGCTGATACATTTTTTGAATGTCAACTGCATTACACTTGTCACTTTGTGAGTACTTTGGAAAAATTGATGGGTTATTCAGCGGTCAAGTTATTTTTTCTCTATTTTGTGACTGGGAAATTATGTATCATTTAGCCTACAAGTATTTGACAATCAGTATATTTAAATATTAAAGTGACACATATAATAAAAAATCATTTTATAAAAATTAGTGGTGCTCCCACCCTGTACTGACCAGGGAACTAGTCCTTACCAAGGACTTGTTATGCCATTTAACTACAGGAGCATTAATCACTAATTGTATTTTACGAATAATAGAGCATTTTTT
>JBCCJE010000986.1:0-2402 GCA_039027925.1 Bacteroidota bacterium | reverse complement strand
TTTTCTTTTGAAATTTATACTGATTTACAAATAAAAGATTAGAGCTATTTTCCATGAGTTCGTGGACACGTTAATAGCTCGAAAGTTGCCTAATTATCTCATTTGTAAATGTATTGTTTACCTAGTCCATCCAAAAAATATCTTTGGTCTTTTCACTACGTACCTCTAGCGGTATTGCAACTGGTAATTTTCTACAGACGGTGTAGGCCTTACGAGGCCTATTCGACGGTGAAGCTTCAAAAGGTCTGGAAGACCGACTCCGTTTGTAGAAAAGCAGTATCGTTCATCAATAAAAGGTACGTAGTACCGACCCCGTTTTTCTTAATTGAACTCATCACCAAAAAGTAAATACCCAAACTCTAAAACTTTGTACACTCCTAATTCTCAATCTATAATCCTCAATACCAATACCTAGATAAGAAACGAGCATCAAACTAACCCTACGCCCACAACGTTCCATTAATATATATGTGTAACCAACTTTCAAATTCCCTATTTATTAATCAAAAAAAATAATTATTGATGAAACGTAATTTGCATACCACCCACATTTCCAACGTATTGGTCATTGGTAGCGGAGGCGCTGGTCTGCGTGCGGCCATTGAAGCCAAGCGTGCTGGCGTAGAAGTAACCGTTTTGGGTAAAAGAAATAAATAAGACGTGCACACGGTGTTATCTGCAGGAGGCATTAACGCAGCACTCGGAAATGTTGATCCAAAAGATAATTGGCAACAACACTTTGCCGATACCATGATCGAAGGATACCATATCTCCGAACCTCGTATGGTAGAACTCATGGCCAAAGAAGCTTCCGAATTGGTGGAAGAGATTGACGCTTGGGGCGCCAACTTTGCAAAACTACCCGATGGCAAAATTGACCAAAGATTTTTTGGGGCGCATACCTACCGCCGAACCTGTTACTCAGGAGACTACACGGGACGATCCATTTTGTTTGCCCTAATCAATAAAGCCAAAGAATTAAAAATTCCTATCCACGATTCGCAGTACGTAACTGAATTGTTAATTAGTGGTGGTAACTGCTTCGGGGCAATGACCTTCGATATCAAAAACGGAGAACGCACCGTATTTTTAGCAGACGCAGTTATTCTCGCAGCGGGTGGTCATACTAGAATCTGGAGAAAAAGTTCTTCCCGACGAAATGAAAATACAGGGGATGGATTTTACCTAGCGCTCAAGGCAGGGTGTGAATTGAAAGACATGGAAATGGTGCAATTTCATCCTACGGGTATGGTAATTCCCGAAAGCATTGCGGGTACGCTAGTGACCGAAGCTGTTCGGGGTGAAGGTGGTAAATTGACAAATAGCCTCGGAGAACGATTTATGGAAAAATACGATCCTCGACGAATGGAACTCTCTACACGTGATCGGGTGGCTATGGCCAACTATACTGAGATTATCGAGGGGAGAGGTACTGAAAATGGAGGAGTATTGTTAGACATCAGTCACAAAGACAAAAATTTTATCATAGAAAAATTGCCAAGAATGTATCGGCAGTTTTTGGATACCCTAATGATTGATATTTCCAAAAAACCAATGGAGGTAGCGCCTACTGCTCATTATTCTATGGGAGGCGTGGTAGTTCGACCCGAAGATCACTGGGCAGGTATAGAAGGACTCTACGCTGCCGGTGAGGTGACTGGTGGACTACACGGTGCCAACCGCTTAGGTGGAAATTCCCTTGCGGAGATTCTCATCTTCGGAAAGAGAGCAGGGGCTGCCGCTGCCAAATATTCTGATGAAATTTTAGTTCACCGAAGATCCAAGGATGTCATTCAAAAGGCACACGATAAGATGAACTCTTTTATTAAAAACGGGACGGAGGTCGTCAGACCACTACAGAGAAAATTGAGAAACATCATGTGGAAACATTGCGGTGTGGTCAGAAGTGAGAAGGAATTATTAAATGGGGTCAACGAGATTAACGCCTTGAAGGATGCCATGAATTACATTGATGTTCGCCCTGATTCCGAAGGCTTTGAGGACTTAGTTTTGGCTTTTGATTTGGAGGCTTCCATTTATTCTGCTGAATCTACCATTCTTCCTGCGCTGGAAAGAAAAGAAAGTAGAGGCGCCCACCAAAGGAGTGATTTTCCCGAAACGGAGGCGAACCAAAAAGTGAACTACTTTTCGCAACTAGATGATAATGGAAAAATAGTGTTAGAAAAAAAATCAACTGAGCCGTTGAGTGAGGAACTAGCAGCCATTATTCAACAAACCAAGGAGATTGATAACTTTGATGGGATGCTGCTGGAGTAGGTTTTTGAGAATTATGAATTGAGAATTATGCCCGCCACGAGGTTTTAGGTTAGACTTAATTCATAATTCTCAATTCATAATTCTCAATTCATAATTCTCAATTCATAATTCTCAATTCATAATTC